>JALYJY010000001.1:0-33751 GCA_030775045.1 Pseudomonadota bacterium
GATAACGGCCTCACACTGGCAAAAAAAGCCGCCGAAAGTGCGCAATCCCTTGCCTCGAAATTCGAAGCAGAAAGCCTGGGGAAGATCCTGTGGGAAGGCCTGTCTTTCCCCTTCCGGCACCAGAAAATGGCCGGCCCCGGAATGCTGACCCGTATAAATATCTGGAGGCTCAACAGGCAGATACGCAGCGTAGCCAAAGACATCGCCGCCTTTGACGCGGAACAGGAACGGCTGGCAGGAATGACCGAAGTGGAGCGGGCCCGGCTGGAAAAAAACAGGGTTTCCATACAGGAAAACGGCGCTGCACTGACCAGAAAGGTTATTGAAAGCACGGAATCCCTCGCCCGGAAATTCGGGGCAGAAAGCCTGTGGCAGATTCTGTCCTTCCCGTTCCGAAGCCAGAAAACAGAAGGCTCCGGGATCCTTGCCCGCCTCCAAGTCTGGAGACTCAACAGACTGATGCACAGTGTGGCCAGAGATATCAACACCTTTGACGCGGAACAGGACAGGCTGGCAGGGCTGACTGCCACAGAACGGGCCCGGCTGGAAAAAAACAGGGTTTCCGGAAATGAACTTGCTGTTGCACGGGGGATCCTCCTTCTCAGCGGTATAGTTGCTGCTGGCGCACTTGCCAAAGCAACTGCTGCAGACGCATCCCGCCAGGATCTGTTCCCTTACATAGCAGTGGAAATTGTGCTTTTCGTGATTGCCAGACTGGCAGAAAAGCACTTTCAGGGAATGCACGATGGAGCAGACAGAAAACCTGACGAGGCCATGGAAAATGAAAAAACCGGTGTCCCTGACCAGGCCGTGGAAAAGGGGTATGGAAGAATCTCCATCAGGGACTGGAGATCACTCCGCTACGCTTCGTTCCGGCCGGAATGACATTTAATAGATGCCACAACCAGAACCCCGCTGTATCCTGCCGGGCGATTCCCAAGGCAGGAGAGGTTCTGTATGTGGTCCTTCAGAATAGCAGGCAAAGGCGATGGTGACGGCAGGGAGTCCTTTGACGAGGATGACGGGCACCCGTTGACAGAATTTCTTGCCTGGGCAGTGCTCGCAAATCTCCTTACCTGCATAACTATCGGCAGCGACATCAGACCCGGACAGGATAATCCGGATGCCGGGAATGCCCCTGCACAGCCCGCACAGATCCGGTCGGCGCCACGGCCATAACTGCGCAGGCGCGCCAGCGTGACAACCTTTCCCGACAGTGGTATGCAGCGGCCAGCCAATGAAGGGAGTCCCCCATGCTGCCCCAGGAAGTCATCCGCAGAAAGCGCAACGGCGAGACCCTGTCGGCCCATGAGATCCAGGAATTCGTCAAGGGCGTTACGGCTGAAACGGTGACCGAGGGTCAGGTGGCCGCGCTGGCCATGGCTATCTGTTTCCGGGGCCTGACATTGCCCGAGCGCATTGCCCTGACCGACGCCATGGCCACCTCTGGCACCGTCATGGAATGGAAGTCCCTCAATCTGCCAGGCCCCATTCTGGACAAGCATTCCACAGGCGGCGTGGGCGACAAGGTCAGCCTGATCCTGGCCCCCGTTATCGCGGCCTGCGGCGGCTTTGTTCCCATGATTTCAGGACGCGGCCTCGGCCACACCGGCGGCACACTGGACAAGATGGACAGCATTCCCGGGTACAGGTCGCAGCCTGACGGAGACCTGTTGCGCAAGGCTGTGCGCGAGGTGGGCTGCGCCATCATCGGCGCCACACCGGACCTGGCCCCGGCCGACCGGCGCATCTATGCCATCCGCGACACCACGGGCACTGTGGAATCCCTGGACCTGATCACCGCCTCGATCCTGTCCAAGAAACTGGCCGCCGGACTGGACGGCCTGGTGATGGACGTGAAGTTCGGCTCGGGCGCGTTCCTGCCGCCCATGGACCAGGCCCTCTCCCTGGCCGAAAGCATCGCTACCGTGGCCACCGGCGCCGGCCTTCCCACCGTATCCCTGCTGACCGACATGAACCAGGTGCTGGGTCCCACGGCGGGCAATGCGCTGGAGGTGCGGGAGTCCATCAACATGCTGACCGGAAAACATATGGATCCCCGGCTGCTGGAGGTCACCGTGGCCCTGTGCGCCGAACTCCTGCTGCTGGGCAAGCTGGCCCGCACGGAGGCCGAGGCGCGGACCAGGGTCATGACCGCCCTGCAGTCCGGCGCGGCGGCCGAGACATTCGCCCGGATGGTTGCGGTTCTGGGCGGCCCGAAGGATCTTCTCGACAATCCCGATTCGCACCTGGCAAAAGCCGCCATCCAGCGTCCCGTCCTGGCCCGGACGGAAGGATATCTGTCCGTCATGAACGTGCGCCAGATGGGCGTGGCAGTCCTGGCGCTGGGCGGCGGGCGGACACGCCCCGCCGATACCATAGACTTCGCCGTGGGCCTGGATGAGGTGGCGGGCCTTGGGGCCAGGATGGGCCCGCACGGCCAGCCCCTTGCTGTCATCCACGCGCAGACAGAGGAGGCTTTCCGGACGGCAGAGACACTCCTGCAGAACGCCGTCACTATCAGCGACACCCCCCCTGCACCCACGCCCGCCGTGGCCCACAGGCTTGTGGCGGAATAATCCCTCTCCCCGGAAGACCTTTGCATAACCCGCCCCACCCTTCGACAAGCTCAGGCGAGGGCCAGAGAAAGCTGGTAAATCCTCATCCTGAGCCTCATGGTGAGCCTGTCGAACCATAGCGAAGGATCGAGGATTTTTACGAACCCCATACTTTCGCAAAGCTCCCCGGGGGTAGAGGGAATCCATGACAACTCCAGAAAAAACTGGAAAAATGCACTGCGTTTAACTTACATTAACCTTCCTGCTTCAGGATACCGGCGATGTTACGTTTGTGGTAGCGAGGTGTCATGGCCAACAGAAAAGTCGTTGACGGTCCCTCCTGGTCGGACCAGGACCAGGACCTGAGAAGCCTGTGGCAGGCCGGGCAGCCCCCCTGGGAGATTGCATCAGCACTGGGCCGCAGTGTTCCGGCCATCATGACGCGAGCGGCACGTCTGGGGCTTCCCCGCCGCTTTACCCCGGGGCGCAAACCCAGAAGTGTCAGGAACGGAGAGCAGGCCGCTGCGGCACGGGCGGCAAGAAATGCCGTGAAAGCGGAAAATCCGGGTAACAAACAGCTGCGGGTCTGCCTGATGTGCACATCGGATTTCTGGTCCGGTGGCCCGCACAACCGCATCTGCCCCCGGTGCAAGGATTCACCCGAATACACCTCAGCCTCGCGGCTGGGGGAACACACCATTTCTTCCATGTAAAAAGTTAAGGGAACTTTAAGCCGGAGATGCCATACTCCGGAAACAGACCCCTCGAGAATACCAGGTGATCCGCAGTGCCAGACGCAACCCGTTCCAGACCTCCCGTTCCTGCAGATGCCGGACATGGCCATCCTCCTGCGCCTGCGCGGCAGGTCCAGACCGCCGAGATACCGAAATCCTCTGACCCTCTGGTGGCCATTCTCAACAGGAATGCCTTTTACAAGGATGGTTATCGCTGGCTGATCTATATCGCGGGGGGCGAGGCCGTGGCCATCCTCCTGCTCATCTTCCTGCTTCTGGGCATTGTGGCATCGCACGAACCAAAGGACCGTTACTTTGCCACCACCGCCGAGGGGCGCCTGATCCCCATGATTCCCCTGAACGAGCCGAACATCGACAGGGGCAAGCTGGTCGCCTGGGCCAACAAGGCCGCTACGGAAATCATGACCTTCGGCTTCCATGACTATCGCCAGCGCCTTACCGAGGCGGGGAATAAATATTTTACCCAGAGAGGCTGGAACAGCTTTACCACCGCCCTGGAAAAATCCCGGATCATCGAGGCGGTCGAGGGAAGCCAGCAGGTTGTCACTGCGGCTCCCCAGGGCGCTGCGGTGATTGTCGAGGAAGGCGTCGTGGGCGGTGTCTATATGTGGGTGGTCCAGATCCCCATGATCATCACCTATACATCGGGTAACCGCAGCCAGGCCAATCCTGTCCTGCTGACCCTCAAGATCCAGCGGGTTCCAACCCTCCAGAATCCCGAGGGTATCGGCATCGAGCAGTGGATCGCCGGGCAGCAGTCATAGGGTCCCGGCTTTCCGGAAACCACCCTCTTCCCATGTCGAAGATTGTGCTTTACCTTGTCCCCCTGTTGGGTCATTAAGAGGGGCAAGGTGATGTCTGTCCCGGATGTCATTCCGCCCTGATCCTGGTTCCTGTGTCTGCCAGACAATGGTGTTTGTGATGCAACGTCTGCCGGTCCTGATTCCCGTCTGCCTCGGCCTGATGGCGTCACCCGTCTGTGCCCAGGTAATCCGGGAAGAACCGGTTGCGGAAATTCCTCCAGCCATCGTTCTGCAGGAACAGCCTTCGCAGCCTGCCGCAGCCCCTGCACAACCCTCTTCCCGTCCACAGCAGCCACTCCAGCCCCCTGTCCAGCCGGTTGCGATTCCGCCACAGCCGGTCGTGGGGCCTGTCCTGCCTGTGCAGCCGCTCCCTGACGAAGTTGCAGTGACCCAGCCTACGGCAGAGGAAATCAACGCCCAGATCAACAATGCTGCATTTGATGCGGCCCTGTCCGGCATCCTGCCCCTGTCACCCGAACAGATCCGCGAGCTGATGCGCCGTGTGGATGACAGCCAGTACGCGGCCGGGGCCCCTCTCAGAAATCCCCGCCCGGAAATCCGGGTGGCAACCCTGTCCCTTGACCCTGGCATTGAGCCGCCGGAGATCGAGGTCTCGACCGGCATGGTCACCACCATCACCATGCTGGATGCTACCGGACAGCCCTGGCCCATCAAAAACGTGGCCGTGGGGGGAAGCTTTGATGTTCCCCAGCCCGAGGAGGGCTCCCATATCATCAGGGTTATTCCCATGACAAAATATACGCCGGGGAACCTGTCTGTAACCCTTGTGAATCTGGCGACGCCCATTACATTCAGACTGAAGACAGGGGGCGACGTGGTCCATTACCGCTTTGACGCCCGCATACCGGAGTACGGCCCCAACGCGCAGATTCCCATTATCGACAGGGCTGCACAGGTTTCTGCCGGTGATGGCGTCATCATGGCTGTCCTGGACGGCACACCTCCCGCCGGCGCACAGAAACTGACTGTCACCGGCGTGGATTCGCGGACCGCGGCCTGGAAGGCGGGAGACACGGTTTTCCTGCGCACCACGCTGAAGCTGCTGTCACCGGCGTGGGAAGCCAGCGTCTCGTCCGCTGACGGCATGACTGTCTACAGCATTCCTGACACACCTGTGGTGATGCTGTCTGACAATGGTGTCCCTGTTCGCGCACGGCTTGCGTTGCGGGAGAAGGTGAATGAATACTGAGCACGAGCACGAGCACGAGCACGAAAACGGGCACGGGGATTTCGGGGATATTCCCGGGGATCTTGGTCCGCCCCGTGGCATGAAATCTTCCCGCCGCAGCATTTTCAGAAGCCCGGCGGTGCGAATCGGCCTGACCCTGATGGTTGTTGTTGCCGGTGGCGTTCTTGCCCTTGCCCTGTGGTCCAGTGGCCAGCGGGAAGCTCCCGAATCCACCCTGTCCTCGGCTTCCAGTGTCACAGCGCTGCCTGGAACAGAAGCTCCCCCGGCCTATGCGGCCGCCGTCAGGACAAAGAATACCGAACGCCTCCAGGACGCCCTGGCCACGGGGGGCAGCGCCCTGCCTACTCCCTTGCCCGAACGTCGCATGGGAGAAATACAGCCTGTTGAGGAAAGAACTGTCGAGGTGGATCCGGTCGAGGCGTTCCGCGAGGCCATCACCCCTCCACCGCCACCGCCCAGCCTTGAGCCACAGGCCCCTCTCCAGGGGGGCCAGCCCATGATGGTCCAGCAGTATGTCCAGCCGACCGTGGACCCTGCGGCCGTAGCCCAGGCCATGCAGCAGCAGATGCAGACCCTGATCAGCGGCTGGGCGCCCCAGCCGGCCTCGGTCATTGGCGTCAGCGGCCCCACATACATGGCTGACGTTCTGGCGCAACAGCAGGCTGCTGTCACCCCACTCTCCCGGGATATCCCGGGAGAAGTGGAAGAACCTGCGGAAAGGCTTGTCATTCCGGCAGGCGGGCGGGCCTACGCCCAGCTGGAGACCGAGGCCAACTCGGACGTGCCCACACCCGTCGTGGCCCGCATCCTGTCGGGTCCCCTGGCGGGCGGACGGGCTCTGGGAACCTTCCAGTCCACCGGAGACTATCTGGTGCTGGAGTTCAATATGGTCGCCTGGCAGGACAGGGAGTATGAGGTCCAGGCTATTGCCGTAGACCCCAACACCCAGCTGGCCGGCATGGCCACCGAGACCGACCAGCGCTACTGGCAGCGGATTGCCCTTCCCGGTGCTGCCGCATTCCTGACAGGGTTTGCGCGGGCCGCCTCGGAAACAGCGGTCGAGACCACGGTCGGTGACAATTTCGCCACCGAAAGCCGCCCCAAAAAGACCCGCAAGGAACAGATCTTCGCAGGTGTCGAGGAAACAGCTGACGTGGCGGCAGACATTCTCAAGGATGAGGCGGCGCAGATCCAGCCCCTGGTCCGCGTGGCAAAAGGGACGCCCATGTCCATCCTGTTCCTGTCTTCCGTGCGGGAGGAGGTAAAGTGATCCAGCGTACCCCGCCTCCGGGATCGAAGCCTCCTTCCTCCGGCGAGACAGAACCTGCGGCCGAAGACCAGTATGAAGGATATGTGAACGATTTCTACAACGAGGATGCCGACGCCGAAACCGCGGAACAGCAGGATTATGTCCCGGAAGAAGAAACCGGAGAAGAGGCTGCGGATACCGGAGAGGAAGGGGAATACGCTGAAGGAGAATACGCCGGAGAAGATGAAGATCTGACGGATGAAGCCGGCGAGGAGTATGTGGATGGCGAACCCGGCGCCGGGGAAGAAACGGCAGATGCCGGGGGAACCTATCCCTTTACGGATGCGCTGTACGCTGACACACCACCGAAGAAGATTTCCCTGAAAAAGCTTTTCCTGCCGGTGACCATCGGCATTCTCGTGCTTGTGGTGGGCGGCGTTGCGTGGCTGCAGATATCCGGAGACCGTCCGGAAGGGCAAGACCAGATCCCTGCAGCCCCGCAGATTGCAGGACAGCCGGGATCTCCCGCAGGGACACTGCCCCTGCCGCCCCCGCCGGCTCCTGAAAACACACAGGCGGGCGGACAGCTTCCGCTGGATCTTCCCACAGCCAGCCAGGAACCCCGGAGACCCCTCCTGACCGGAGAAAAGCCGGCGGAAATTCCCAATGCTGCGGATCCCTCGCAGATCAGCCCTTCTGTAACCCCTCTTGGGCAGCCTGCAGAAACTCCGCCAGCCATGCCCCCTGTGACACCTCCTGCAGCAGGGCTGCCCCCGCCGTCTGAAGAAGCGATTGTAACAGAACTGCCCCCCATCAGCGATCTGCCTTCCATCCAGGAAACCCCGGCAGAAACGGGAACGGCAGACCAGCCTGCGACACCTCCTGTGACACCGCAGGCATCACCGGCGGCCCAGCTGCCTCCTGTCCCGCAAGCGCCTCCGCCTGAACAGCCTGCTCCGCCTGTTGCCGCCACTGCCGATACGGAAACCGCGACACGTCTGGCCTCGCTGGAAACAGCTGTCCAGGACCTGAAAACCTCTGTGGAGAAGGTTACATCCACGCAGCCTGAGACTCCACCACAGATGCCGGCGGCTCCCTATGCCACGGCGGACCAGGTCACACAGCTGCAGCAGGAAATTTCCGGCCTGCGGGAACAGCTGGCCGCGCTGAATACGACCAGGGCCCCGGCTCCGTCTGTCAGGCCTGCCGCACAGCCATCAAAGCCAAAGCCGGCCCCGAAGCCTGCTGCTCCCCCTGTTCGCTGGACCATCCAGTCTGCTGCCGAGGGACAGGCCTGGGTTGTCCTGCAGGGCGGAAATGTCCGGCGTCGCGTGATTCCGGGGGATGTCCTGACAGGTGTTGGCCAGATCACCTCGATCCGCAGGGAAGGAAATCGCTGGGTCGTGGAAGGCACGCAAGGAAAAATCCAGTAGAACGACAGGCACAAATTCGATATAATTCCGGGGTAATCTTTTCCCGGGATGCCTTCCATGTGGTACTCCAGAACCAGCACTTTCCCCGTCCTCCGGAAAGGCTTCCGGAAGGGCTTCTGCGCTGGCTCCATCCGTTCCCTTTTTCTTAAGTTTTTCTTCACACTTTTCGTATTGAATACAGATGTTGTGGCTCAATATGGTACAGGGAGGGAGGTATGATGCGCCGGTCGCCATTCCTGCCCCTCCTTTATGCCCTGCCTTTCCTGGTGGTCGCCGCTTTCTGGCCTTCCCTCGCCTTCGCCCAGGGAATTGAGGGGATCCTGAAACGCGTCGGGTTCAACCTGACAGGCATCCCTGACTTTCTGGCCATGGGAGCCTATGTTGCAGGGATCGTCTTTACCATCACCGGCCTCACCAAGGCCAAGGCGTTTGCAGAACAGAGCGCCATGGGCCCGGCGGTGCGCTTTTACGAGGTCTGGACCCGTTTCCTGGCCGCCGGCTTGTTTTTCGTGCTGCCCTGGGCCCTGCAGGCCGCCATCAACACCCTGGGCCTCAACGGCGCCAATTTTGACAGCACCGTGACAGGTCCCGCCGCCGGCGCAGGCCTGGACGGCATGATGATCCGCCTGATCAAGGCCATCTATGGCCCGATGAAATTCCTGGTCCCCACAGTCTGCTATATCGTGGGCATGTGCTATGGCCTGGTCGGCATCAACCGCCTGATGAAAAACCCGGCCGATGGCCCGCGGGGACCGGTGGGCCGGGGCACCATCATGACCTTTGTCACCGCCGCCATCCTGATGTCCATCGGCAGCGCCCTGGACAGTTCCGAGATGACCCTGTTCGGCGCGAATACCACGAACGTCCATATGGTCCTGAGCTATTCGTCCATGGCCCCCGGGGCCCTGACCAAGATGAATGCAGCCATTGCGGCCGTCATGATGTTCGCATCCGTTCTGGGATGGATTGCTTTCGCCCGCGGGTGGCTTATCCTGAGGGCTATCGCTGACGGACAACAGGGACATATCTCAAGCGGGATCACCCACATTGTGGGGGGTGTCCTGGCCACCAACCTGCCGGCTGTCCTTTCGGCCGTGCAGGTCACACTGGGTTTAAGTCTCATCAACGCGTAGCAACAGGGGGAAAAACATGTCCAGGATCAACGACCTTTCACTGAAGTTCTCCGCACTGGCCACGGCAGCCATCATGACCGGATGGGCAGGAAGCGCGCAGGCCCAGGCCAGCCTGCTGGAAATGACTGATGAAACAAAGAACCAGCTTGTGAACATCCCCTTGCTGCTGTCTTGGGTAGCCTACATCATCGGCGCCCTGTTCATCATCTCGGGCCTTCTGAAACTGCGCGCCCACATCGACAACCCGGGACAGGCCCCGCTGCAGCATGCCCTGGCCAGGATTGGCGTTGGTGCCGGTCTGATTGTGGCTCCGTTCATTGCCAGGGCCGCTGTCAATACCTTCGGCGGTGACAGCACCACAGGGCCTGCCATTTCCACTTTCAGCACGACCTGATATTCTGAAACATAACCCAGGAGGTATATCCCATGCGCAATCTTTCCCTGAAACTTTCCGCACTGGCCACGGCGGCCATTATGACCGGGTGGACCAGCAGCGAGGCTCATGCCCAGACTGCTGACCTTCTGGGCATTACCGGGGCAACACGCGCCCAGCTGTTCAACATCCCCTTGCTGCTGTCCTGGGTGGCCTACATCATCGGCGCCCTCTTCATCATCTCGGGCCTGCTGAAACTGCGCGCCCACATCGACAACCCGGGGCAGGCGCCGCTGCAGCATGCCCTGGCCAGGATTGGCGTTGGCGCCGGTCTGATTGTGGCCCCCTTCGTCGCCGCAGCCGCCGTCAATACCTTCGGCGGCAGCACCGGCAGCACAGGGCCGGGCATTGCCACTTTCAGGACTTCGTAAAGGCAGTTATCGCGCATGGCCTTTCTGCCCATCACCCCCGGTGTCCGCCGGATGAAAAACCCTTCCGGCGGAGCATGGATGCCTCCGCCGGCAGCGGATACGTCAACACGCGCCGCGGTCCTGAAACGGGACAAAAATACCTGCCGGTACTGTGGCTTTGCCTCGGAAAAACACCAGGTGGTGCGCTGGCACGAAGGGCAGGCAAAGACCAAAGGGGTGGACGCCTTTGTCACCGCCTGCCTGTTCTGCGACCAGTGTTTTGCCCTTGAAACCGCCGGCATGGCCGGAAGCGGGGTTCTGGTCTGGTTGCCCGAAATGGACCAGGCCCGGATCAACCACATCTGCCGTGCGGCATATGTGGCACGGGCAGAAGGCGGTGATCTGGCCGAAGCCGCCCAGACAGCCTTTGACTCCCTGATCGTTCGCCGGTACGAGATCCGCCGCCTTCTGCGTACGGACGATCCACTTGTGCTGGCCACCGTCCTTGCGGACACCCTGTCGGATGCCGAGTATGCAAAACGGGGCCAGAAGCTGGACGGCGTGCGCCTGCTGCCCCTGGACAGGCGGATTGTGCGGCGCGGGAACAAGGATGTGGACGTGTTCCCGGAAATGCTGACGTACTGGCGGGCCAAAAACGGTCCCTTCCGGGGTGTGGCTCCTGGCAGCTGGGCCAGCCTTCTGGAAAAGATCGGCGGCGGACATACAGAAGCCTGAGAAAACAGAAATCAGAAACCAGAATCCTTCCTGATTTCAGGTTTCTGTATTCTGGTTTCAGAATCCCTGTTAATCGCTTCCGGATCCTGGTATCATATCCTGATGCTGGAAAATCTGTTTGCCCCCTTCTTTACAGCGTTCAGACAGTCCCTGGATTCGAACGTCCAGCTGGAGACGGCTGACGGTCCCACCACGCTGGCTGCTTCGGACGGATCGCTGGTGACGCTTATCCGCGTGGACGGCAGCCGGCAGATCATCGGCAATACCGAGTACAACACCATCATCGACCAGGCGACGGTCAAGCTGGCCACACGGTTTGGCAGCGCCGGCCATGGCTTTCAGGTCTGGTATACCCGGGATCCCGGCCGTGTCCACCAGGAGCTGGAAACCCTGGTGCGTCCTGTCCGCCAGACAGGAAAATCCCTTGGCCTGGATCTCCAGGACCTGGTGGACGAACGGGTCCGGAACCTGGAACACTATGTAGCCCATGAGGAAATGTATTTTGTGCTGTGGACCCGGGCCAGCGCACTGACCCGGTCCGACCAGGACGCGGCCAAAAAACAGCGTGGCCAGACAAAATGGGTCCCCTCCCGCGAATCCCAGTTTCCCTGGGCGGGCATTGAGCAGCTGCGGGCCCGACACAGCAGTTTTGTGGCGTCGGTCAGCAATGCCATGGAGGAAATGGGCATCCAGGCGAAGGTCATGGAGGTCCATGCCGCCCTGCGCGCTATCCGCAACAGCATCTACCCCTCGCTGGCCCACGACCGCTGGCAGGCCTGCCTGCCGGGAGATCCGCTGATACCCCGCGCTCCCCGCTCCCGCCGCGACATGTCCGATGTCCTGTGGCCCTCCCTGCGCCAGCAGATCTGCGTGGGCGATGCCGAGGTCCTGTCCCAGTCCACAGCCCGGATCGGCGACCAGATCTGGACGGGCATCGACATGACCCTGGGGCCCATGGACCCCACGCCCTTTTCTGTCCTGATGCAGCGGGTGGCAGAGGCCAATGTTCCTTTCCGTGTATCCTTTCTTCTGGAAAGCGGCGGGATCGAGGGCGCACAGATCAAAAAATTCCTGGCCTCGATCCTGGGGGTCACCAACAGCGCCAACAAGCAGATCAAGGATTCGATCGAGAGCCTGACCTATATCGCCCGGGACCAGCCCGTGGTTCGGCTGCGCGTATCCTTTGCCACCTGGGCCCACCATTCAGACCCGAAAAAACTGGAGGCCCAGGCCTCCACCATCATCCAGGCCGTGGAATGCTGGGGCTATTGCCAGGTGTCCCAGCTTTCCGGCGATCCTATCGAGTGCATCATGTCCTCGGCCCTCGGCATTGCCTGCGCCTCGACTGCGCCGGCTGCCGTGGTGCCACTGAAGGAAGTCATCCGGCTGCTGCCCTGGCACCGGTCGTCCAGTCCGTTCGAGCAGGGATCCTTCCTGCTGCGCACCGGCGATGGCCATCTGTGGCCCTACCAGACCGGCAGCACACTGACCACCACCTGGTTTGACCTGATCTTCGCCCAGCCCGGCGCGGGTAAATCCGTTCTCATGAACGCCCTGAACCTGGCCACCTGTCTGACGCCCGGCCTCTCAAGGCTGCCCTATGTGGCCATGATCGACATCGGCCCCTCCTCCTCCGGCCTGATTTCCCTGATCCGCGACGCCCTGCCGCCGGAGCGGCGCCACGAGGCCATGCATTTCCGCCTGCAGATGACGCCCGAATACAGCGTCAATCCCTTTGACACCCAGCTGGGCTGCCGTGTACCCCTGCCGGACGAGCGGGCCTATCTGGTGGAGCTGCTGACCCTTCTGTGCACGCCCGCGGGACAGACGGTTCCCTATGACGGCATCCCGCAGCTGTGCGGTCTGGTGGTGGACGAGATGTTCCGCTGGCGCACCGACGGCATCGCCAACGCTGAGCCGCGCGGCTATCTGTCCCGGGTGGATGAGGATGTGGACAAGGCGCTGAAGGATCATGACATCCAGCTGCCGGAAGAACCGGTCTGGTGGGATGTGGTGGACGCCCTGTTTGACAAGGGTCTGGTGCACGAGGCCGCACTGGCCCAGCGCCATGCCGCCCCCACGCTGGCGGATGCTGTCACGGCGGCCCGCCGGCCCCAGATCCGCGGCCTGCTGGAAGAAACCCACCTGGCCGCCACCACAGAAGGGGTCATCAGCGCGTTCGAGCGTATGATTGCCTCGGCCATCCGGGAATTTCCCATCCTGTCCGGCGTGACCCGCTTTGACATCGGGAATGCCCGTATCTGCGCGGTGGATCTGGGCGAGGTTGCCCCCCAGGGGGATGAGAACGCCGACCGCCAGACCGCTATCATGTACATGCTGGCCCGCCACACGCTGATCCGCCACTGGTGGCTGGGAGACCAGATCGTCAAGCTGGTCCCTGAACGTTACCGCGAACACCACGCTGCCCGCGTGCGGGATACGCGCGAAAGCCCCAAGCGCCTGTGCTACGACGAATTCCACAGGACCAGCCGCAGCCGCGCTGTCCGCGCCCAGGTCATCCGCGACGTGCGCGAGGGACGGAAATGGGGCGTGCAGATCGTCCTGGCATCCCAGCTTCTGGAAGACTTTGACAACTCCATGGTCGATATGGCCACAGGCGTGTGGATCCTGGGCTCGGCAGTCAGCGAGAAATCCCTCAATGCCACAGCCGACTGCTTTGGCCTGTCGGACACAGCCCGCTGGTACATGAAGCACAGGCTGACCGGCCCGCGATCCTATGGCGCGCCGCTGGTCCTGGTGCTGGGCACCAACGAGGGACGGTATGAGCAGTTCCTGATCAACACCCTGGGCCCCGTCGAGCTGTGGGCCCTGTCCAGCTCGGCCGAGGACATGATCATCCGCAGCCAGCTGTACGACCGCATCGGCCCCAACAAGGCCCGCCAGATCCTGGCCGGGGTCTTCCCCGGCGGCAGCGCCCGCAACGAGCTGAGCCGCCGCACCCAGCTGCGCCTCGAGCGCGGGGAAATCGAGGCCGGCGCCCGCTCCGCCGTTATCCAGGAAATCGTCGAGGAACTGGTGGATCGCCTGTACCGGAACGAGAAGAAAGTTTAAGGCATGCGGTCCTTTTTACTGTCATCCTGAGCGGAGCGTTACGCACTAACGCGCAGTCGAAGGATTCCTGCCCCTGTTGCAAGACGAGATCCCTCCACTCGCCTGCGACTCAGTCGGGATGACAACAGCAGATTACGGAAAGAGTCTGCTACCCCCTCTTACCCCGCCATAAACCGCCGCAATCTTTCGAACAGTGCTTCCCGCGGTCCCGCATTCTGCTCCAGCCAGGGATGGATCAGGTGAGGAGCTCCGGGAATCTTCAGGTATTCCAGAACGCTGCAGTTGCGCAGGCTGGACAGGTACCGCGCCACGACGCCTTCGGGGATGACATCATCATGCTCACCGATAATGAACATCGCCTTTCCGGTGTAGCCTTCCAGAATGTCCCAGACAGCCGAATCTTCCCATGATCCTGGCCGGCGCAGTTCTTCCGTAAAGCCCTGGCTGAACACCATACTTTCAGCCGCCCGGGAATAGGCGGCAGGGCAAAACAGGATCAGACGGTTCACGGGAAGATGCTCCAGCAAACGGGCTGCCGTATGGCCGCCCATGCTGTTCCCGGTCACTGTGACAGGACCCGGCCCCAGATGCCGCGCCATGGCTAGCGCCTGTCCAGACTGGCCTCTTCCAGCTGGCCCGAACTCTCCCCGTGGCCGGAAAAATCAAAGCGAACGGTGCCATAGCCACAGGAAGCCAGAAAATCCGCCAGATACCGGATGCGGCCGCGGACAGCCTTCCCCGCTCCGTGCAGGGCCAGCACCACGGGCTTGCCGCCCTTTTCCGGCAGCGTAATCTCGGCCCGCAGCCGCTCGGTCCCGACGGTTTCGTCGAAAACGTGCGGCACCATCACTGGCACGCCAAGCATTCCTCGTAGTCCTTTTTTTCCTCGGGCACGGCGGCGGATTCCGCCTTTTCCCGGACCGGAGCAGCGTGGGCGCTGTCGGCGCTTTCGGCCCGCTGGAGGGACTTGGAGCGGCAGTAATACAGGCTTTTCACGCCCCGCTTCCAGGCCATCATGTGGATCTGGTGCAGGTCGCGCTTGTGCACATCGGCGGGCAGGAACAGGTTCAGGCTCTGCGACTGGCAGATATAGGGTGTGCGGTCTGCAGCCAGCTCGACGAGCCAGCGCTGGTCCAGCTCGAACGCCGTTTTGAACACGTCCTTCTCGTCCTGCGTCAGGAAATCCAGATGCTGGACCGAACCCTCGTGCGTGAAGATGGACGACCAGGTGTCGTCGTCGTTCCTGCCATACTTTTCCAGCACCTCACCCAGGTACTTGTTGCGCACGGGAAAGCTGCCCGACAGGGTTTTGTGGGTATAGGCGTTGGCCGCGTTGGGCTCGATGCCCGGCGATGCGCCACCACAGATAATGGAAATGCTGGCGGTCGGGGCAATGGCGATCTTGTTGGAAAAGCGCTCGTTGATCCCGTATTCCGCCGCGTCCGGGCAGGGTCCGCGCTCGTCGGCCAGGACCCGGCTGGCCGCATCGGCCTGTTTTTTAATGTGGGCGAACATGCGCTTGTTCCACACCTTCGCCATGGCGGATTCCCAAGGGATGCCCTGGGACTGGAGGAACGAATGAAAGCCCATGACGCCAAGGCCCACGGACCGCTCCCGCATGGCGCTGTATTTGGCCCGGGCCATGCTTTCCGGGGCCTTGTTGATAAAGTCGGTGAGGACATTGTCCAGAAAACGCAGGCAGTCCTCGATGATGGTCGGGTGGTCCTGCCACTCCAGGAACTTTTCCAGATTGAGGGAGGACAGGCAGCACACCGCCGTCCTGATATTGCCCAGATGGTCCACGCCCGTGGGCAGCGTGATCTCGCTGCACAGGTTGGACATCTTCACGTTCAGGCCGGCCATCTTGTGGTGCTCGGGGATGGCGCGGTTCACGTGGTCAGTGAACAGCAGATAGGGCTCGCCCGTCTCGATGCGCGACGTCAGGATGCGGATCCACAGGTCGCGGGCCTGAATGCGGCGAACAACGGAACGGTCCTTCGGGCTGAGCAGCGCCCATTCCTCGTCGTTTTCCACGGCCCGCATGAAAGCGTCGCTGATGGCGATGCCGTGGTGCAGGTTCGGCGCCTTGCGGTTCGGGTCGCCGCCGGTAGGGGTGCGCATCCTGCAGAATTCATCCACCTCGGGGTGCTCCACCGGAATATAACAGGCCGCGGCACCCCGGCGCTGGCTGCCCTGGCTGACGGCCAAGGTCTGCGAATCCATGACCTTGATGAAAGGGATGATGCCCGAGGTCTTACCGCTGATCCCCACCTTTTCGCCAATGGATCGAAGGTTACCCCAGAAACTGCCGATGCCGCCGCCGCGGGCTGCCAGCCACACATTCTCGTTCAGCAGGTCCACGATACCCTGAAGGCTGTCCGTCGCCTCGTTCAGAAAGCAGGAGATGGGCAGGCCCCGCTCTGTCCCGCCGTTGGAAAGGACCGGCGTGGAAGGCATGAACCAGCCATAGTTGATATAATCATTGATGCGCTGGCCATGACCAGGATTGCGGGCCGGATCGTCGGCATAATACGACGCCACCCGGGCAAACAGGTCCTGGGGGTCTTCCCCGGGAAGCTGGTAGCGGTCTTTCAGGGTGGCCCTGCCAAAATCTGTCAGCAAGGCATCGCGGAACCGGTCGATAATGATCTGGGGTTTGCGCTCGACCTGAACCACGTCCTGAAACATTGAGCACTCCCTCTTTTTCCTTGTTCCTCAACCCCTTAACGCAACATATGGGGGCACTGCAGAAGTCAGCATACCAGATGTGGGGGGCCTGTCATTATCCATTTTGGCAGGGATGCAGAAATTTTCTGTTGCGCCTTCCGGGCGTTTCAGTGCAGGCGACCGGGAAGGTCGAAAAGCGCTGAAAGTTCGTCCAGCAGGGTGATCCCCAGCTGTGCCGCGTCTGTCAGGGTAACGGCGCGGCGGTAATACCGGGTGACGTCATGGCCGATCCCGATGGCCACCAGCTGGACGGGGGAGCACAGCTCGATCCAGCCGATCACCTCTTTCAGGTGCGCTTCCAGAAGATTGCCGGGGTTGGTGGACAGGGTCGAGTCATCCACCGGCGCGCCGTCCGAGATGACCATCAGGATCCGCCGGTTCTCGGGTCTCGCCAGCAGGCGCCTGTGGGCCCACAGCAGGGCCTCGCCATCGATATTTTCCTTCAGCAGACCCTCGCGCAGCATCAGGCCCAGGTTCCTGCGGGCTCGCCGCCAGGGAGCATCAGCCGCCTTGTAGACAATATGCCGCAGGTCGTTCAGACGGCCCGGGAGCGGGGGACGCCCCTGTTTTTCCCAGAGGACGCGGGATTCGCCGCCCTTCCAGGCCTTTGTGGTGAAACCCAGGATCTCGGTCTTCACGCCGCACCGTTCCAGCGTCCGGGCCAGGATGTCCGCACTGAGGGCCGCCAGCACGACGGGACGGCCGCGCATGGAGCCGGAGTTGTCAATCAGCAGCGTCACCACGGTGTCGCGGAAATCCGTCTCCCGCTCCTGCCGGAACGCCGCCGCGAAAAAGGGATCGGTCACAATCCTGGACAGGCGGGAAGGATCCAGAGCCCCCTCCTCCAGGTCCAGGTCCCAGGACCGCCGCTGCCGGGCCATCAGGCGGCGCTGCAGACGGTGCGCCATGCGGGCCACCATGGTCTCGAGGCTTTCCAGCTGGTGGTCCAGCAGCGCGCGCAGGCGGACCATCTCGGCCGCATCGCACAGGCTTTCCGCCGGAACACTCTCGTCATATGCGGTGGTGAAGGCGTGATATCCGGCCGGCGGTTTTCCGCTGTCCGGATCCGGACGGGTAGCCCCCTCATCCTCAACCGCAGTCCCTTCCCCTTCGCCGGTTTCGGGAACCATCTCCCCATCAGCAGCGGCAGCCTTCCGGGTCGCCGCAGTCTGCCGGACCATCTCCTGACCTGTGTCTTCTTTCTGCGGCCCCGGAGTCTCTTCCGGACCGGGGGGGTGATCTGCCCCCTCCCCTGTATCAGGCTGCGTCTGCGGTTTTTCCTCTGCCTCCAGTCCCAGGGTTTTCAGCAACTCCAGCGCCTGCCGGGCAAAAGCATGGGGATCTTCCAGAGCACCGGACAGGGCCGCCAGCTTTTTCTTTCCAGCACGTCCCAGCTGCGACTCCAGGGCCATGACCAGGGCCCTGGCTGCGACTGGAATCTGGCCGCCCGCAAGGGCTTTCCAGGCCAGCAGATGAAGGGCCTCCGGCATGGAGTCTTCTGCAAAATTCCGGCTGTCCAGAAAGGCGTCAAGATTGGCCAGCGTACCCGGGAAATCGCGTACGCCCAGCGCCTCGCACCGGGCCTGCTCCAGGGCATGGAGCGCAGCGCGGGCGGCAGGATCCGGCGGTGCATGGAGGGTGAAAACTGGTTCGCTATGATAGCGGATCCACAGGGCCGCAGCGTCGGCCTCTCCCCGCAGGACATCTTTCTGCACAGGCGTAACAGGATCGGGGACAGGAGAAAGGGGTGCAACGTCTCTGCCTGCTTCCGGCAGCAAGGCGATAGTCCGCAGGGTCACCGCGGTGGCCTGCCGGAAAATTTCTGACGCAGAGGCTGTCATGAAACCTTCCGGCCCCCCTTCCACATATCAGAACCCGCTGCCGTGAGCGGATTGCCACCGTCTTTCGGGAACCGGAGCGCAGCGTACGTTACAGTACGTGAGCACCGGAAGCGGAGAAAGACAAGGCAGGACGCCACGGCAGTCAGGGGTCAGGGCAGTGTGCAGGTATAGCTGCCATTACCCCACTTGTAGTCCCTGTTCAGGCGCACGACGACAGTTTTCGTCTGCGGACGCAGGGCTACAGGTACGCTCACGCTGACGGGTGTGATAACCTGGGCTCCCATAGTACCTTCGCCGGGACCTTCCAGGCTCAGGTTCAGGACTGTGCTGTCCTTCTGGTGACGTACTCCGGCCACAGCCCAAGAATAACCGGCTGAGGGAGTCATCAGCTGGGCCTGGACGATCCTGTACAGGCCTGTTCCTGTCAGGGTAACGGTGGAGGTATCGGCTTCTGTACCGGCCTTGTCCAGAAGGGCCTTGTCAGCCTTGCCTTTGGCTTTCACAGGGGCGGGGACGCAGGCCAGGGCAGAACCATCAGTCTTTTTTGCAACAGCCATGGCAGGGGCAGCTACAAGAAGGGACAACACAGCCACGACCAATACGCTTTTTTTCATGTTTTTCTGTCTCCGTTTCAGGATGTGGACGGGGTCTTTTCTGTCAGTTCAACCCCAAGACATCTCTGATAATACTCTACAACCACAGATCTTTCCAGATCTTCACAGCGATTCAGGAACGTCACGCGGAACGCCACGGCCAGATCTCCGAAAATACAGGCGTTCTCAGCCCATGTGAGCACGGTCCGGGGACTCATGACTGTGGACAGGTCACCGTTCACAAACCCGGTGCGGGTCAATCCCGCCATCCGCACCATGGCCGCAACGGTCCTCCGTCCCTCCTCCGTATTCCAGGCCGGAACCTTTGCCAGGATAATCTGCGCTTCAGCTTCGGGCGGCAGCCAGTTCAGTGTGGCCACGATGCTCCAGCGGTCCAGCTGGCCCTGGTTGATCTGCTGGGTGCCATGGTACAGGCCCGTGGTATCGCCCAGGCCGACGGTGTTGGCGGTGGCAAACAGGCGAAAAGCCGGATGGGGCCGGATGACCCGGTTCTGGTCCAGCAGGGTCAGCTTTCCCTCCACCTCCAGGACGCGCTGGATCACAAACATCACGTCAGGACGGCCGGCGTCGTATTCATCAAACACCAGGGCACAGGGCCGCTGAAGCGCCCACGGCAGAATTCCCTCGCGGTACTCGGTGACCTGTTTTCCTTCTTTCAGGACGATGGCATCACGACCCACCAGGTCCATGCGGCTGATGTGGCTGTCCAGGTTAACGCGGACACAGGGCCAGTTCAGGCGCGCGGCGACCTGCTCGATATGGGTGGATTTTCCGGTGCCGTGCCAGCCCTGGACCAGCACACGGCGGTTGAAGGCAAACCCCGCCAGAATGGCCAGCGTGGTGTCGTGGTCAAAGCGATAGGCCGGATCCAGATCCGGAACATGCTCTTCCTTCATGCTGAAGGCAGGCACGGTCATGTCTGTGTCCAGGCCAAAAACCTTGTGCACAGACAGGGTGGTGTCGGGAAGGCTGGGAATGGAAGTGGAGTCGGTCATCCGGACGTCCCGTAAACGCTTTTCAGAAACGTATAGGCCTCGTTGACGGCTTTCAGGATTTCCTCGGTCTTTGTGTCGCCGCCGTTGGCATCCGGGTGATGCTGTTTGACCAGCTGGAGATACCGGGCCCGGATCCGGGCAAAGGTCACGGGCCGGACAAGATCCAGAACAGACAGGGCCTTCTGCTCCTGGCGGGAGGCCGGGTCCGGAGCGGACTCCTTCCGGCTGTGGAAACCGGCATCATCGCCCGACCGGAATTCGCGGAACACCCGCTCGCGCAACAGGCCTTCGGCCGCCCAGGATCCCAGCGGCCAGGCCGGCCTTTCCCACACCATATCCAGCTGGATATGGGCCTCGACCTGCTCCTGGCTCATGCCGGCGTACCAGTCCCAGGCCCTGTTATAGGCGCGCACATGGTCCAGGCAGAACCAGTAATATTCCCGCAGCCTGTCGCGGGATTTCGGGGCGCGATACTCCCCGGCCTGCACACACTCCGGGTGGTCACAGCAGCGGACCGGGCTGGCTGTGTCTGTATCAGGCGCAGAAAATGTGCGGGCGCGTCTCATGCTCCAAGTATGGGCAGCGCAGCGCCCGCTGGCAAGATTGTGATGCGGAAATAATGGCTGTTCCGGTTTCTGATTCCCCTTGACGAAACTGTTTCAGGGGAAAACTATTCCCCTGTTTCTCCCCGGATTCCGGAGCAGTCATGATTCAGGATGTCACAAGCGCTGCGCGCAGATGGTGGAACAGCAGAAAAACCTTGGCCGGACTGGGCATCCTTCTGTCCTGCGTGGCCTCTTTCGACAGGACGGACGAGGATGAAACATTTGTCACAGAGGGCCAGCAGAAAAAGTTCGACCTCCTGGACAAAGGGCCCTGGGCGGTTTTCACATCCGTGAACGATTGCACTGAACAGGGTTTTGGTCTGGAAGAATGCGTCGCCTCCTGGAAGATCACCCTGGACACATTCCGGGAGCGCCTGACCGCTGTCCGGTATCACTCGGCAGAGGCCTGCGCCACAAAACACCGGGACTGCGTCCCCGCGTTCTGGCTCCGGATCAGGGTAGCCGGAGACTTCACCAGCAACGAAACAGAAATCCTGTGGTCTCCTCCCATGGAGGGCTGGCAGGTCCTGAAGACATACCGGGACTTTCAGGCCACGGACAGTTTTCTGGATACCGGTATCTCGGTCCCCATTTACCGGGGACTGGTCGAAAATGCAGGCGTACGGGCGGATGACGTGACCCTGCCTCTCCAGACAGCTGGCGGAAACCAGGCTGTTCTTCAGCCGTAGAGCTATTCCAGCGCCGCGGCCACCAGGGCGGCCTGTTCCTTTTCGTGGCGTTTGGCAAAGCCCGTGGCCGGTGAAGCCGCGGGAATGCGGCCCACATAGCGGGGCCGGCGGGCCTTGCCGCCAAGATCGGCCAGAACGGCCTCGATCCTGCGGTCGACAAAGGTCCAGTAGCCCATGTTCTCAGGTTCTTCCTGGCACCAGACCACCTCGACCTGCGGATATTTCGCCAGCTCGAATGCCAAGGCTGTTGCCGGGAACGGATACAGCTCTTCCATCCGGACCAGGGCCACGTCATCGATCTTTTTCTCCGTCCGGGCGGCCAGGAGGTCGTAATAGACCTTGCCGGTGCACAGGACCACACGCCGGATTTTTTCCGCCTTCGCCAGCGTCTGCGTCTCCCCGATCACAGGCTGGAAAGCTGTGCCCGGACCAAAGTCCTTCAGCGGCGATACGGCCATCTTGTGACGCAGCAGGGACTTGGGCGTCATCAGCATCAGGGGCTTGCGGAAATCGCGGCAGACCTGGCGACGCAGGATGTGGAAATAGCTGGCCGGCGTGGTGCAGTTGGCCACGTGCATGTTGAATTCAGCACACAGCTGCAGGAAGCGTTCAGGCCGGGCCGAGGAATGCTCGGGCCCCTGCCCCTCGTACCCATGGGGCAGCAGCATGACCAGGCCCGACATGCGCAGCCATTTAGTCTCGCTGGCGCTGATGTACTGGTCGATAATGACCTGGGCGCCGTTGACGAAGTCCCCGAACTGGCCTTCCCACAGAACCAGGGCATGCGGCTCGGCCAGGCTGAAGCCATAGTCAAAGCCCAGCACCGCCGCCTCGGACAGCGGACTGTCCAGCACTTCCAGGTGCGCTTTCTGGTTTTTCGCGATGCGGTTTACCGGCCGGTCCTCAGCCTCCGTTGTCTGGTCGCGCAGGACCGCATGGCGGTGGGAGAAGGTCCCGCGGCCACAGTCCTGGCCGGACAGGCGCACAGGGATATCCTCCAGCAGCAGGCTGCCGAAGGCGAGCGCCTCGCCAGTGGCCCAGTCCAGACCTTCGCCGCTGGTGAACATTTCCTCGCGCAGTTTCAACTGGCGTTCGATCTTGGGGTTCAGGTCGAACCCGTCGGGAACGCCCGAGATGGCCTTGCCGATCTTTTTCAGCACGTCCATGGACACGCCGGTTTTTACAGGCATATCAGGCAGCACTTCCACGTGCTTCAGGCCCTTCCAGCGACCCTCCAGCCAGTCGGCGTTCTTCGGCCTGTAGTCCTGCGCCGCCTGGAATTCCGCCTCCAGCATGGCGTGGTAATCCGCCACGATCTTCTGGTCTTCCTCCGGCGTCACAACACCTTCGGTCACCAGTGTGCGGGCATAAAGGTCGCGTGTCGTCGCCCGGTCGCGGATCAGCGCGTACATCTTTGGCTGGGTGAAAGCCGGCTCGTCCGTCTCGTTGTGGCCATGGCGGCGATAACCGATCACGTCCACCACCACGTCGCGGTAAAAAGTCTGGCGGAACTCGGCCGCCAGACGCGAGACGATGACCACTGCCTCCGGGTTGTCGCCATTCACATGGAAGACCGGCACGTTGATCATGCGGGAGATATCCGTGGACCAAGCGCCCGAGCGGAAACACCAGGGATTGGTGGTAAAGCCGATCTGGTTGTTGATGATAAAGTGCAGGGTGCCGCCGATGCGATAGCCCTTCAGGTCGGCCATCATCAGGGTTTCCGCCACCATGCCCTGGCCGGCAAAGGCAGCATCACCGTGAATCAGCAGCGCCGCCACCTCGGCCCGGGCGCTGTCGCTGACATGGGAATCCCAGCCGGTGCGCTGCTGCTGTTTCGCGCGCACCTTGCCCGCTACCACCGGATTGACCGATTCGAGGTGGGAGGGGTTGAAGGCCAGGGACACATGCACATCATGGCCTGCAATCTTCCGGTCGGCCGAGGCGCCCATGTGGTACTTTACGTCGCCAGCGCCGGGAATTCCCTCGGGCACATTGGGCGTGCCCAGGAATTCCGAGAACAGGGCCCGGAAAGGCTTTTTCACGATATTGGTGAGAACATTCAGGCGGCCACGATGGGCCATGCCGATGGCCACTTCCCGCAAGCCCATGCGGGCAGCGGTTTCGATGGCTTCCTCGATCCCCGCGATGGCGGATTCGCAGCCCTCAACGCCAAAGCGCTTGGCACCGGGGAATTTGGTCTGCAGGAATTTCTCCAGACCCTCGGCCATGGACAGGTTCTGCAGCGTGATGCATTTGTCCTCCTGGGACAGCGTGAACCGGCCCCGCAGGCGCTCGATCCGGTCCTGGACCCAGGCCCGCTGATCCGCGTCGGGAATGTGCATGTACTCGACCCCCACAGGGCCGCTGTACGTGCGGCGCAGCAGATCCAGCATCTCGCGCAGGGTGGTGCTTTCCAGACCAAAAATATTGTTGACCGCGATGGCGTGGTCCATGTCGCGGTCCGTAAAGCCCCAGGTCTTCGGGTCCAGTTCCGGATGGCGGTACACGGGTTGCAGACCCAGAGGGTCCAGCTCGGCCTGCAGATGGCCCAGCGACCGCCAGGCCTGGACCAGCTGCATCATGCGGATGCTGTCCAGTGCGGCGCGGCGCAGCTGGTCAGCGCTGATGCCGGGACGGGAAGCGCCGGCAGGAGTGGCGGCGACTTCAGGGGCAGAGCCGATGATCCGCCCGGTCCTGGGCGACCAGGTGGGCCCCAGCGTGTCTTTCAGGACCAGGGCCTGGCTGTCGTCCAGCCCGTCAAAGAACGCAGCCCATCCGGGATCCACCGACCCGTGGTCCTTCAGATACAGGGCGTACAGCTCGGCGATATAGCCGGCGTTGGGGCCGGAAAGAACGGATGTTTTTTCTCTGACTGCAGCCATGGTTGTCTTTGCGCCGGGCATCCCGGCCCTCCGGAAAGAGATGGAAAGACTCAGGATAACACTTCCCGGTCCCCTTGAGGAAGGGGCAGTAATGACGTGCCCTGGCGGATACCATAGGGATTTTTTGCTTTTCTTTCACGCAGGCCTGTTAGCCTGTATGGTCTTTGATGGCCCGCATGGACATGACTGCACTTGAGAAAACTCCTGATGCTCATCCCGCCAGCGTAAGGACGCTGCTGAAAGACCGCTTTTTTCTCAAACAGCGCCTGGACGGGGTGAAGTGCGTCTATGCCGTGGGAGACGTCCACGGGCAGATTGACCTTTTGGATGCCACTCTGGAGATGATCAGAAAGGATATCGCCACCCTGGCCGCGGACATGCCGAAAACCCTGATTTTTCTGGGGGATCTGATCGACCGGGGCAATTCCCGGGCTGTCCTGCAGAGACTGAGCGGACCATGGGGAATTCCGGGAATCGGGAAAAGAATTATCGCCGGAAACCACGAAGGCCTTTTCGCCCGGTTCCTTGCGGGCCCTGGTCCCGACTTCAGCCAGGCCCCCTTTGGACGGACCATTGCTGAGGAAGAATACCAGGCGGACAGGCTGGCATACCCGGAAAAACTGGATCGTGATATGTTGTTGTGGATAAGCACCGATGGCGGTGCCGATACTCTCAGGAATTACGGTTGCAGTACGTGGGATCCGCGCCTGCTCCCGCAAGAGGTTGCCAGACTGCGAAAAATCGTTCTCGGGAATATTCCCCGGGAACACATCGGCCTGCTGAAACGCATGGAAAAAATGGCCGCTCCAGGAGATTTTGTATTCGTACACGCAGGCATAGACCCGGCCAGACCCCTGGACCAGCAGACATGGCAGGACTGCGGCTGGATCAGGAAAGGCTTCCTCAACCACAAGGGAGGCTTTGAGGGTCGCATCGTGGTCCACGGACATACGCCCTGTAAAGACCCGGATATCGAAAATGACCGGCTGTGTCTCGACACAGGTGCATTTCTGGCCGGAACGCTCACCTGGGCCCGCTTTCTGGACACGAAAGAATATGGTACAGAAGTCACTGTCTCGCAGGTTCGCAGAACCGCAGAGACTCCCGGCCCCTGAACAGATCCATGCATTGATTACTGACGCCCGGCTGTCCGTTCTCCGGCACCGGCAATTTCCCGGTACCGCTCCAGCTGTTCCGGGGTCAGCAGGGTTTTCATCTCCATGGAAGCATACAGATGGGCGGCCCGCAGGCGGCCATACAGATAGCCAATCTCAAACGTCAGGCGCGTCAGCTCGTCCGGTATGATGGTCCCGTCGGCGAAGGCCGCATCCAGTTCCTGTTCCTTTGCGATGATCTCAGCGCCGGTCTTGCGGCTGCTGGCCTGCAGCCTCTTGCGGGCGATGAGGACATCCCGGGCCTGTTCGTCCGTCAGATCCAGGTCGGCCGCCCAGCCTGTAACCCGGGCGGGAGAGGGCCAGCCATGAGCCTCTGCCGTCCGCGCCAGACCGGGCACTTCCCCGGATTTCAGCTCCCGCACCTGCTTTTCCGTCAGGGCGGCGGGCAGTTTTGGCTTTGCTTCCTCTCCGGGAACCGTGCCGGTCTGGGCCAGCGTTGTCCCGGACAGTGCCAGAGTCGCCAGAAATACAAGGCGCGCGATCATCGCCTGTCACCTGGCTGAATGGCGATAGGCGTGGCAAAGGTGGTGTCTACCTCCCACGGAAAGAAAATCCATGTGTCCTGGCTGACCTCGGTCACCCATGAATCGGCCTGCCGGCTGCCCTCGGGTTTGGCATAGAGGGCGGCATAGTGGGCCTTTGGCATTGTTTTTCGCAGCTGCTCGAAGGTCTTTCCGCTGTCCACCAGGTCGTCCACAACAATCCAGCCTTCCCCCTGCCCTTCCGTGGCAAAGCTTCCCACCGGCTTTTCCATCCGGGGATCATGCTGGACCTGTTTCACATCATCGTATCCGTAAATGCAGACGGTCTCGACCACCGGCAGGTTCAGCTCCCGGGCCACGATTCCTGCAGGGAAAAGACCGCCCCTCGCCACAGCGATCACGCCTTTCCATGGCCCCTTTTCCAGAAGCCGCCACGCCAGGGCCCGGGCATCCCGGTGCATCTCCTGCCACGAAACGGGAAAGTGTCTTGGACGATTCTGGAAACCGGTCATGGAAACCTCCCTGGAACAGACCGGTTTATAGACCGGATGTCCGGTCCATGTCACCCTGTACCTGCACTGCAGCACATACGATAAAGATCCGCATAGGCCTGCATGGTTTTTTCCCGGGTGAACTCCGCCTGGTAGCGGATCCATCCCCGGTTTACCAGCCGTTTCCGCAGGTCCGGGACATCCAGGTCTGGACAACACCCGGTTTGATCTTCGTGATGATCTTCCGCAGGCGCCAGAAGGTCCACACATCCCGGAAAATCCGGGGCGGCAGGACACGCACAGGAAGACCGGCAGCAGCCTTTCCTTCTCCCCCCGGGGGGAGAGGAACAGGTTTCCGGAAAAAGTGTATTCATATCTGCTGCCAGCCGCTGTCCGTCTGCTGCCAGTAAGAGAGAGTGTGCCCGCTGTCCTTCCAGGCCTTCCACTGGTCACGCGCACCGGCAACCGCAGCCTCGTCATTGCCATCGAACACCATGCAGCACAGGTCCCAGGCGTCCGCCTTCTGCGGACGGGTTCCGTCAGCCACCACCAGGACCGTGGCACCGTTCGGGTTCTCCTCCCGCGCGGTCAGCCACACCGGCTGGTCTGCAGCAAACCCGTCCGCGGCCGAACCATGGGGGAGGAACGAGGGCGGAGAGTATGTCCACAGGGCCTGGTTCAGGGATTCCACCCGCTCCTCCGGCCCGCACAGGACAACAGCCTTCATCCCCTTTTCCAGGATCTTCTGCAAAAGACGTGGCAAGGCCTGCTCCAGCGGGCTTTTCTGCAGATGATAGAAACGGATTTCGGTCAAACGCTCAGCTCTCGAAGTTATCAGCCACAAAGCGCTCCAGCAGGCGAACCCCGAAGCCCGAGGCGCCCTTTGGCACCACAGGCCGGTCCTTTTTCGCCCAGGCTACAGCGGCAATGTCCAGATGGGCCCAGGGAATGCCCTTGTGGATAAAGCGTTTCAGGAACTGGGCCGCCGTGATACTGCCGGCCTCGCGACCCTGGCCCATGTTGCGGATATCCCCGGCCTCGCCATCGATATCCCGGTCATAGGCCTCGCCCATGGGCATGCGCCAAAGCTTTTCGTCCACTGCCTCTCCCGCTGTGGTCAGCTGGCGCGACAGGGTATCGTCATTGGAAAACAGGCCGGCGTATTCCCGCCCCAGCGCAATGGCGATGGCGCCGGTCAGGGTGGCCAGATCAACAACCGCGCGGGGTTTGAAAATCCCCTGCGTGTACCACAACACATCCGCCAGGACCAGGCGCCCCTCCGCATCCGTGTTCAATACCTCTACCGTCTGTCCCGACATGGTGGTGACAATGTCACCGGGACGCTGCGCGGTACCGGAAGGCATGTTCTCCACCAGGCCCACAGCGCCGACCACATTGACCTTCGCCTTGCGGGCGGCCAGCGCATGGATTGCGCCAATGACCGCTCCGGCCCCGGCCATGTCGTACTTCATGTCCCACATACCGTCGGCGGGCTTGATGGAAATGCCGCCGGTGTCAAAAGTCACGCCCTTGCCCACCAGGGCCACGGGGCGTTTGTCCTTTGCTCCCGGATGACCGTTATAGTGCATGGTCACCAGAAAAGGCGGATTTACGCTGCCCTGCGCCACGCCCAGCAGAGCCCCCATGCCCAGCTTTTTCATTCTTTTTTCATCAAGGACGTCGACCTTCACCCCCAGCGCCGCCAGCCTGCGGCACTGCTCCATCATGGTTTCGGGATAAAGAATATTGGGTGGCTCGGACACCATGTCGCGGGTCAGGAACACACCCCGGACCACCGCCTCCAGGTCCGTCCAGACCTTTTTTGCCGCTGCCGGATTTTTCGTACCGAAGGTCAGGGTTTTCAGGGCCGGTTTCTGTTCAGGTTTTTCCGTAGTCCTGTATCTGTCAAAGCGGTACGAGCGCAGCATGGCTCCGCAGGCCATATGGGCCGCTGCCGCATCGCCACTGATCCCCTTCCATGCACCGTCCACCAGAACTGTCACCTCTGTCTCGCCCGATTTCGCCAGGGCCGCAAAAACAGCCGCACCCACAGCCTGGGCATCATTTTCACCAAACCGGGAAGGATCACCGGTCCCGACCAGGAGGATCCTGCGGACCTTCACCCCCGCCGGCGCCAGGATGGACAGGGTTTCTTCCCTTTTTCCTGTAAAGCGGCTGGCCTTCATGGCCCGGGTCAGCGCCCCTTTCGTCGCCTTGTCCAGCTTTTCGGCCAGGACGGTCAGCCTGCTGTCCTTCTGCACAAAAACAGCCACGGTTCCGGAAACGGGAAGAGAAAGGTCAGAAAAGCCGGTCTTCATGGAGAATCCTTTGTGTGAAAGATCCGTATGGTGTATCAGGACATGATGCGCAGGACAACACGCTATATCCTCGGACAGCTGGCAGTTTCGGCTGCAATTTCCTGTACTGTCCTGTGCCTGATGATCTGGCTGTCCCAGATCCTGCGCTTCCTGGATCTGGTAGTTGACGGGGGCGCCCCGTTTTCCGTTTTCCTGCAGCTGGCCACCCTGGCTCTTCCATCCCTCCTCATTGTTGTCATTCCTGTTGCCGTGGTGACGGCAGTGCTGTTCACCTATCACCGCTTGGGGACCGAGAACGAACTTGTAGTCATGCGCGCCGCCGGCATGAGCCCCATGCAGCTGGCCCGGCCAGCCCTGACACTGGGGGTTCTGGCCAGCGCTGTCCTCCTGGTCCTGAGTTTCCAGCTGGCCCCTGCCGCCCAGAAGGAGCTTGAGAAACTGCGCCAGCTGGCCCAGAACAAACTGGCCTCTGTCCTGCTGCGTCCGGGGGTGTTCAACGATGCGGGAAACAAGCTGACTGTCTATGCACGGGAAAAGGATGACAGCGGACAGCTGCGCGGCATTCTTATCAATGACTCCCGCAATCCTGAAAAACCCGTTACAATCATTGCCGAAAAAGGCGTGTTTCTGGATGATGGACACGGCGCCCGGGTCCTGGTCTTCAACGGCAACAGACAGGAAATGGACAAGACCCGCGACCGCCTTTCCGAACTGTTTTTCGAACAGTACACCATTTCCCTCAAGGCCATCAGACCGGAATACGCTTCCCACCTGTCAAAACCTGACGAGCGTTCCATAGGCGAGCTGTGGACCGGCATGGAGGATCCGGCCAGCAGGACCAGGCTCCTGTCCGAATTCCACTCCCGCCTGATGCGGCCCATGCTTCCGCTGGCCTTTGCCGTCATGGCGGTGACGGTTTTGCTGTCCGGAGAAATAAACCGGCGGGGCCATCATGGAAAGATTCTGGGGGTTGTTGCCGGGGTTGTCCTGATCCAGGCGGCGTCCCTGACCCTGACCCGGCTGGCCGGGCAGATGCCGCTGATGGCTGTTGCCCTGCACGCTTCTGTGTGGGCTCCTGTCCTTGCCGGACTGTGGATCCTGGGTGCAGGAAACCGGACCCCCCTTCGCGCTGCAGGGAAATAGCCCATGCACCTTTTTCCCACGCTGTCGGCCTATATCGCCCGGCATTTCCTGGCCTCTTTCCTGGCCTTTCTGGGTATTGTGGCCGGACTGATCTGGATCCTGGACACAATCGAGCTTCTGCGCCGCGCCGCTGACAAGCCTGGCGCTACCCTGGGCATTGTCCTGAAAATGGGCCTGTACAAACTGCCGGAGACAGGACAGATCGTCCTGCCCTTCATCGTTCTGTTCGCCGCCATGTTCGCCCTGTGGCGCCTGACGCGCAGTCACGAGCTGGTCGTGGCGCGGGCCAGCGGGGTTTCCGCCTGGCAGTTCCTGCTGCCCATGCTGGCTGTGGCCCTGCTGATGGGCCTGGTGACAACTACTGTGATCAACCCGGCCGCGGCCACCCTCGTTTCCCGGTACGAACACATGGAGAACAGGTACCTGAAAGGCAGGGTCTCCAGCCTCAATGTCTCGAAGTATGGCCTGTGGCTGCGCCAGCCCTATGCCGACGGCCACGCCCTGATCCATGCGGAAAACATGGACCTGCACGCCCTGACCCTGAACCACGTGATGGTCCTGTTTTTCAGGGGAGAGGATACCTATGCAGGCCGGCTGGACGCCCCCGCGGCCACGCTGCAGGACGGCCTGTGGAAACTGCAGGATGTTCTGGTCAACATTCCCGGACGGACGCCGGAGCACAGACAGGCCTACAGCCTGCCCACTGTCTTTACCCTGGACCGCATCCAGGAAAGCTTTGCCCCCCCGGCCACCCTCTCCTTCTGGGAGCTGCCCCGGTTCATCGGGATTATCGAGAACACCGGCCTGTCCAGCCTGCGCCACCGCATGCATTTCCACTCCCTGCTGGCCCAGCCCCTGCTGTTCTGCGCCATGGTCCTGCTGGCAGCCATCTTTACGCCGCACAGCACCCGCCGGGGCGGCGTCCTGTCAATGATCATCGGAGGTATTGTCGCAGGCTTTGCCCTGTATATGATCCGGAACATCGCCTCGGCCTTCGGGTCGGCAGGCAGCGTTCCGCCCTTCATGGCCGCCTGGTCCCCCACCGTAGCCAGCCTGCTTCTGGGTACAGCGGCCCTGCTGCAGAAGGAAGACGGGTAGAACGGGAACCCGCTGGCCGCTCCCCCGAGTCTTTTTTCTCTTTATTTTCATGATTCAGGGGTATTTTCAGCATACACGCTTTTGTACCGCACATGCAGGTGACACAGATGACCTCAGCAGACAGGGTTCTCACGGGTTCGCAGACAAAGGAATCCGCTATCCGGAAGCTGACAAGGCTTTTCCGGGGTGCGACGCAGGTGAAACCTCTGCCGGGGCCCTTTGATGTTTTCAGGAAAGGACTTGTGGATATCACGACGCTGAAGGATAATTTTCAAAAAACAGAAAACCAGATCCGTGACGAGGACATGAAGCTTGCGGACCCTGCAAGAAGCTCCGGGGAAAAGATGGGGCTTGCGGCGGCGAAAAACAGACTGGAAGAAGGCAAACGCCAAAGCGAAAAGGGAATCAGGGGCCTGACTGCTGTCGCAATTCTGGAAGATTTCATCCGGAAACGGGATGCTGATGCCCTTGCTTCGGGCCTGGCTGCAGACAATGCCCAGTCGTCCCTCACAGACCTGACGGAGAAGCAGCAGAACAAGCTGGGCGACAACGCCGTGGACCTTTACGCCCATTTGCGGATCCTGATCGGGCTCCCCCATCCGGATGGAAAGCTTGTCTCCAATAACGAGCACAGGCTTCTGTCTCTCCTGGCAGGATGGGGATATATCCGGGGCTTCGGAAAGTATCCGCCCAATGCTGTTACAGGACTGGCCTTCACGACCTCCGAGGAAAAAAAACGCTTTCTGGCAGACCTGAAGGCAGTGGCCCTCCAGCATGAATCTGGCCTCAGATATCTTGACAAAAAGCCCGCCCCCACTGCTGCGACACCTGTCGTAGCCCAACCTGTTGCCCCGGCACCGGCAGCCACAGCGTCTGCACAACAAGCCCCAACCCCAAAACCTCCGGCTGCTGCACCTGCTGCTGCCGCAGCGGCTCCGGGAGGCCACACCCCCCAGACAAAACCTGTAAAAAAAGTTGTAAAACCTTCCAAGCCTGCACAGCGGGTTCCTGCCGCAACACCTCCGGCTGCCCCAACACCTCCAGCGGCCGCAGTTCCGGCTCCTGCGGCACCGGTCAACACAACCCCTGCACCGGCTCCGGCTGCCACACCGCCGGCACAGGTTGCATCACAGAATACCCCTGCTACAGGAACTGACATAGCAGCTTTGCTGAAACAGCTGGACACCATAGACGAGCTGGAAAGGACCTTCAGAACGCACACAGATGTTCTCCTGAACACCACAGCCCCGCTCCAGGAATGGGCTGCAGCATTCAATACCCTGCGCGGGGATATTGTGGCCGCCGCAAAGAAACCGTCTCTTGTACAGAAAACAAGGGAAGGCTTGGCCCAGGCTGGCCAGAGTCTGAAACAGAGGGCAGAATACCTGCGCGGGCACAAGACACACATTGACAACCCTGACCTGCAGAACTCCTTGCAGGCGATCAGAACCGATCTTCTGGACAGCCTGCAAGCCTCACGCCAGGAAATCCTGGACTCCAGCCTCATTCCGGGTGAAGTTCTTGCCATGAGAGACGCACTGCGCCAGGCCCGGCATGAACTGGAGCAGGCCCCTGGGCTGGCTGGCGAGCTTGCCACTGCCCGGGAAGAAATTGCCAGTCTTCGGCAGGCCCGGTCCATACCGAGAAAGGCCCCGGAGACTGTTCAGATAATATCTTTTATGAAGGGTAGTGACGAGCGCGCCCTGAACAAGCAGACAACCGGAGACAGAATCCATGATGTAGTCATAAAATCCCTGACTGACATGCAGGATTCTGCCCTGACAGATGAACAGAGAAAAGCGCATCTGGAGCAACTGGAAGAATTTCTGGAGGCTCCATCCGATGCTCTGGGTCAACCCATTTCTATCCCTTACACCCTGAAGACGGCTGTAAAAGATCTGACCGAAGGCCTTGCGCGTATACCTGACCCTGTTCCCGTTGCCGATCTGCAGGACCTGGCCACGGCTTTCCAGACAGATGTAAGTGACTGGCGTTCCCGCATGCTGGAAAAACATCCCGCCCTGAAAATGCTGCAGGAAAGCCGGAACCAGGCAGGAGAGCTGGAAAAACAGCTGGCCGAGGCTCGGGGGCAGGCGAAAAAAGACCTAGAAGAAGCCGCGCGGAAACTGAAAGAGGCAGATGCCCGGATCCAGGCAGAAAGAACCGCGGCTGAAGAAAAACTTGACCAGATCAACAAGCAGATCCCGGATCTTGTGGCCCAAAGGACAGCAGAACTGTCTGACGCCCTCAAAACCTCAACACGGGAACGTGATGGAGCCTTGCAGGAACGTGATGCGGCCTTGCGGAAAGTTGCCGCTCTCGAGAAAGCCCGTACTCCAGTCCCTACACCTGCAGGGGCCCCGGGCCGGACGGCCTCTGGACCCACAGGCAAGCCTGTAACGCCGCCAAACGCACCGGCTGCTTCTTCCGGTACCGGAAACATGGCAGCTCCTGCACCAGCAACCCCTGTTGCAACAACGGGAGGCAAACCCCCTGCTACAGCTGCAGCCCCGACTGCAAGACCTCCAGCCACGTCGACTGCTGCACAGGTTCCTGGCACCCCAACTTCCCGGGGCCAGTTTGTTCCTGGGCCTGTTTCTGACAACAGTGTAGCGGGCCCAATGCCGCCTCTACCCGCTCTTGCCCCCGTCGCCCCGGTTACAGCGCCGCCTGCACCGGCAGCACCAGTACCTGCTGCACAGGCACCAGCTGACCATGTACCGTCAGGAACACCCCGCAATGGCGCCACAGCCCATCCATTTGACTGGGAGGCTGTGGCACACACAGCCCGGAAATTTGTCCGGCCAACACAGGCGGGTGCCCAAACCCCGGGCTCCAATGGTGCAGGACAGGGTCCGGTAGCAGCCCGCGTGAATGGACCTGCGGAACCGGCTGAGCTTTCCGATAATGAAAAAATGCTGGCGGAAATGTTCGTCAGGCAACGTCTGGGAAAAGAG
>JALYJY010000001.1:33761-42018 GCA_030775045.1 Pseudomonadota bacterium
CCCGATACGGCAGAAGACACATTCGACAGGCTTTGTAATGGGAAAACCAGAGAAGAGGCCCACACGCTGGTCAAGGGTCTCCTGCTCTGGATCGGAAAGCACCGGAACCTGCTTGAGATTGCCAACGAGCAGATGCTGAACACCGTAAAGGATACCGCTAGAGAACTTTACAGGAAAAAATATAAACCTGGGCAGCAGCCCCCGGTTGCTGCGGCAACAACCTGATATTTCTGCATTGCCCCCTCCCTTCTCCGGAAGGGAGGGGGTTTCTTTATGGGCGGCAGTCGGCACAAATCTGTCGACAGAGGCCTTGGCCCAGCCTGCTACGGACTCTTTTGCGGGTGGATAAAACCTGTAGGGACCGCCCTCCGCCTGAACACATCCCGAATATATGGTGCCAGCCAGAAGATCACGCACTTCGTCAGTGTGATGATCTTCCATATCATCATCCCCGGGGTCATTTGGATAAACCGTGGTCGCCTGCTCTACCGCTTCAACCGGACAGGGCCAGGATCAACAGGGCGCGAGGCGACGCATTGACTGTCATACTGTGTTTTCATTGTATAGAATATCCGGGTGCGGTCATGCAAAAATGACCTGTAGGCGACATTGTCATGGAAGCACCGGACATAGATCTCGACCTCGGAACGGGGTCCCCTTGCTGACAGGGAGAGGAGCCTCACTCCCGGACCAGGAGGGAACCCTGGTCCCGGTATCGTAAACCATTCCCCCTGTACAGCCGACAAGATCCGGACTGTACCCCCTGCTGTAATACTGTTGCGCCAGCATATTCAGGGCATATCTGCGTTCCCTGTCAATAGCAGTCCGCTCTTCCGGTGTGCGTCCTGCCTTGACAGGCGACAGGCGCTGCTGGGGAGGGCGGAAGGAAAAATAATTATAGGCTTCCTTGCCATAGCCTGCTCCTGACACGACCATAAACAGCAGAAGATTTCTGACAGGCGTCATATATGTCTCACATACCATAAGTTTTCTTCTGAAACCAGACATAACCTGAGGATGTATTTGCGGCAAGGCCGGAAAATCTGTCAGCAAAAATGCATGCCTGATATTACCTCAGGAATTATCAATGCAGCCTCTGTCCATCAGGAACCGCCTGATCTGGATTGACAAGAACAACAGCGCCGTTTGAATCCGTAAAGCCCAGTACCAGAACTTCGGACTGGATGGGGCCGATCTGTTTGGGAGGAAAGTTGATCACGGCGCAGACCTGCTTTCCGATCAGGCTTTCGGGCGTGTAGTGAACGGTGATCTGTGCCGATGTTTTCTTCACGCCGATCTCTGGCCCAAAATCGATCTGCAGGACATACGCCGGTTTGCGCACCTGCGGAAAAGCGTCCGCCGCGATGACGGTCCCGACCCGGATGTCTGCTTTCAGAAAGTCGTCATAAGTGATTATGGATTTATTGATGAATGCGGGAGCCGTGAACGATGCGCAGGATCACAACGCGTTTTTTCGACAGAGCGAAAACAATCCGGTACGATCGGTAAACCAGATGCCGCAGTTCATGGGGATGATAAGCAGCTTCCAGCGCCAGAGGACACCGTTCCGGCATGGCCTTCAGCGATCTGATTTTATCAAGAAATTCACCCACAAAGTTTTCGCCCCGTTCGGAGTTCTCCCTGGCAATCCAGGCGAATATTTCTGACAGATCAGAGCGCGCCTGGTCTGTCAGAATGATTTTGTACGTCATTGCCTGCGTTTTCCGGGTGCCGGTTTTCCGAAATATTCAGCCCTGAGTGCTGCCGCTGTTTTCTCAAAGTCGTGGACCTGACCTGCTTCCATCTGGGTCAGACTGCGGCCGAGAAGGCGGAAGTGTTCCGCCTCGGCCACCAGATCGAGCATGCGTTGGTACGATCGGGCGTCCTGCACCACCAGCTCGGCCTGGCCATTGACCGTCAGGACAGACGGCCTGCCTGTCTTTTTCAGCCGTCGCGCGTGCTCCTTCGTGTGACGCACAAAATCCGTCAGCGAATGGATTTCGTTCAGATCAATTGGAGAGAAACTGCCCATGACAGCCTCACATATAATCAACAGCTAATTATATGCTATCCTGTTTCGGCCCGAAAAGCAACCGTCACCCCAACCGGCCCAGCGCCTTTTTCAGGGCGGCAATGCCTTCTTCGGCCTGGGTGCGACGGTCGCGGTGTTCGGCGATCACTTCCTCGGGCGCCTTGGCGACGAAGTTCTGGTTGGCCAGTTTCTGGTCCACTTTCGTGATTTCACCCTGCAGCTGCTGGATTTCCCTGTTCAGGCGCTCCCGCTCCTTCGCCAGATCCACGACGCCGGCGAGAGGCAATACCAGAGTTGCCTCGTCATGCAATATCTGCACTGCGCCAATAGGAACAGTGGCTGCATCCAGCGCCACTGACTCAAGCCGCGCCAAACGGATGATCAGGTCACGGTGTGTCTCCAGCCGCTGACGGTTTTCCTTGTTCAGATTCATCACCAGCAACGGCAGCTGCGCCGCGGCGGGCACGCGGATCTCGGCGCGGACGGAACGGATGGCCGAGATCAGACGCACCACCCAGTCCATCTCCTCGCTGGCCGCCTTGTCCACCGCGGGATACGCGGGCCACACAGCGCTGATCAGGCGGCCGGGCCGATCCTCTGACAACCGGGCGTAAAGATCTTCGGTGATGAACGGCATGAACGGATTGAGCAATAACAAAATCTGGTCCAGCACCCATGCTGTGGTGGCGCGGGTTTCGGCTTTCGCGGCCTCGTTCGCGCCGTTCAAAATTGGCTTGGTGAATTCCAGATACCAGTCGCAGAAAGTTCCCCACGCGAACTGGTACATGGTGTTGGCGCCGTCGTTGAAGCGGTAGGCCTCGATGGCCGCTGCGGTTTTCTCCGCTGCCTCGGCCACCGCGCCTGTGATCCAGCGATTCACAGTTTCCTTCACCTTCGCCGGGTCAAAGCCCGCCACCACTGCACACCCGTTCATCTGGCAAAACCGCGCAGCGTTCCAGAGCTTCGTGCCGAAATTCCGATAGCCCTCGATCCGGTTTTCGGACATGCGGATGTCACGACCCTGTCCCGCCTGCGCTGTCAGGGCCAGGCGCACCGCATCGGCACCGTATTTGTCGATCATGTCCAGCGGATCGATCACGTTACCCTTGGTCTTGGACATTTTCTGGCCTTTCTCGTCCCGCACCAGGCCGTGCAGATGCACGTGGCGGAAAGGCACCTCGCCCATGAAGTGCAGGCCCATCATCATCATGCGGGCGACCCAGAAAAAGATGATGTCAAAGCCGGTGACGAGAACATTGCCGGGGTAATATTTTTTCAGTTCAGGCGTTTTGTCGGGCCAACCCAGCGTGGAAAAGGGCCACAAAGCCGAAGAGAACCAGGTGTCCAGCACGTCCGGATCGCGGGTCAGCGCGGTGGCTTTGCCGTAATGTTTTTGTGCGTCATCTTTCGCTGCCTCTTCGGTTTCCGCCACGAACACATGGCCGTCGGGCCCGTACCAGGCGGGAATCTGGTGACCCCACCACAACTGGCGGCTGATGCACCAGGGCTGGATGTTGCGCATCCAGTCGAAGTACATATTCTCCCATTGCTTCGGGATAAAGGCGGTGCGGCCGGATTCCACGGCTTCGATCGCCGGTTTCGCGAGGGTCGGCGCATCGCACCACCACTGGTCGGACAGGCGCGGCTCCACAGGCACGCCGGACCGATCACCGTGCGGCACCGTGTGTGTATGCGGTTCGATCTTGTCCAGCAGGCCGAAGGTCTCGATGTCGGCGATGATTTTTTTGCGCGCATCAAAGCGGTCCAGGCCGCGGTACGCTTCCGGCACCGAGTCGTTCATGCGCCCGCGATCGTCCATCACGTCGATGAGGGACAGGCCGTGGCGCTTGCCGACCTCGAAGTCGTTGAAGTCGTGGGCCGGCGTGATTTTCACTGCACCGCTGCCCGTTTCCGGATCGGCATAGTCGTCGGCGATGATGGGAATTTTCCGACCCGTCAAAGGCAGAACCACATGGCGGCCGATAAGCGCCCTGTAGCGGTCATCTTTGGGATTCACCGCTACAGCCACGTCCCCCAGCATGGTCTCGGGCCGGGTGGTCGCCACGATAATGAACTGCTCCGGGTTATCTTCCAGAGGATAGCGCAGGTGCCACAGATTCCCGTTCACCGTGCGCTGTTCCAGCTCGGCGTCGGAAATGCCGCTCTGGCGTTCCGGGTCCCAGTTGACCAGCCGCTTGGCCCGATAGATGAGGCCTTTTTTGTACAGCTCGACGAAGGAATGGGTGACGGCACGGTTGAGGCCATCGTCCATAGTAAAACGTTCGCGCGGCCAGTCGGGCGAAGTGCCCAGGCGGCGCAGCTGGCGCGTAATCGTGCCACCGGACTCTTCCTTCCATTTCCAGGCGCGTTTCAGGAATTCCTCACGGCCCAGGTCGTGGCGGGTCTTGCCTTCTTTCGCCAGCTGGCGCTCCAGCAACATGTGCACGGCGATGCTGGCGTGGTCCGTGCCCGGCTGCCACAGCACGTCATACCCACGCATGCGGTGATACCGGATGAGAATATCCTGCAGGGTGTTGGTCATGGCGTGGCCAATATGGAGGCTTCCCGTCACGTTGGGCGGGGGCATCATGATCACGTAAGGCTTTTTCGCGCTGTCCGGATGGGCGCAGAACACGCCGGATTTTTCCCATTCCTGGTACAGGGACGATTCAACGGCGGCAGGGTCAAAGGTTTTATCGAGCATGGAAGAACCTGAAATCAGAAGGCCGGAAAAAGCAGGCCACTCTGACACTTTCAGGCTCCGGACGCAATCGCCGGATCCGGACAGACCGGAGAATCAGCGGGTGTTCTGGCGTCCGGAAGCTGCCGGCGGGGTGTCAGCGGTTCCCCCATTGCGGACTTTTTCAATACGCTCTCTCAGGGCGGACAGAAGACCGTCGATCCCTCCCCTGCTCTCGATGACGGCAGCAAAGTCACTGCGCTGGGTCACGCCCATGCTGACCCCCTCGACGATCACATCGACGATCTGCTGTTTGCCATTGGCCGTGCGGATACGCCATCCCACCAGGACAGCCGGATTCTCCGCACTGACAATCCGGGACTCGACAATCACATCCCGCTCACCCTGCGGCCGCGAGGACAGGGTCTCGAACGTCTCGCCCGAATATTTGATAAAGCGGTTGGTGTACAGTTCAATGATCATTTCCCGGAACAGACCCATATATTCCTTCTGCTGGGCAGGCGTGGCCTGCTTCCAGTATGGTCCCAGAACGAACCGGCCGATGGTGTCCATATCAAAGTTCCGGGTCAGGATTTCCCGGAATTTCCGGGACAACATGGCCTTTGTCACATCCTTGCGCTGCAGGACGGTCAGGACATCATCCCCCAGACGGGAGACAAGCTGTGTCGATACTTCCATCCTGCTGTCACCAGCTGGCACGGGTGGAGCAGTTTCAGCGCGGACTGCAGGAACAAAAACCAGGATTGCAGCCACAAGAGTCACAGCAAGGGAAAGAAAACGGATCATCGTACACCTGTTTCAAAAAACACGGGGCAGGCTGCAATCAGCCCGCCCCTGATTATGCCACCGGACAATGGCCACGTAAACTCCCCCGTCAGGGGATATCCGGCTGCTGGACATTGCCGTCCGCAATATCATTCTCGCGGGACTGCTTGTACATGTTCCTGTACGTGGCATAGGGATCAAGGGAATTCATCCGCACATCCTCAACCACCGAATTCAGGCGGGCGCGGGTATCGATCCCCCGGGCCGTACCTCGCGTGACAGAAATCCACAGGCGGTCTGTATTCCTGGCGTACATGTTGAGAGGATCGGCAAAGGAATCAACCACAAGACCAAAAGTATCCCGCAGGTTCGAGGGCCCGAGCAGGGGCAGGACCAGATAGAATCCGTCATCGGCACCCCAGGTGGCCAGCGTCTGGCCAAAATCTTCCTTTTCATAGGGAAGACTGAACAGGGGATCGGCCGCGTCAAACAGGCCCAGCACGCCGATGGTGCTGTTCACCCCCAGCCGGCCGGCCGCATTACCGGCCCCTTCCCAGTCTCCCTGCAGGAGCTGGTTGGCAATCACAATGGGGCTTTCCAGGTTGCGCAGGAAGTCGCGCACGGCGTCCTGGACCAGATCAGGCAGGACAGTCCGGTAAACAGCTGCGAAAGGTCCGACGATGAAAATATCGAGAAATTCGTTGATGCCGAAAATGGTCCGGTTGAGCGGCTCGAGCGGATCGCCCATTTCCCGGATCTCCCCGCCGCCCGCAGAATTCCCGGCTGTTGTCGCGCAGGCCGATACAGACAGTACCAGGAGAGGAACGAGAAACAGCCTTGTGATCCTGTGGGCAAAACCGGAAAGAAACGCCTGCATAAGACCCGCACCTGACTGGGGAGCCTTTTACAGGGTCCCCCGTTATCCTGCCCACACTGCGTGGTTCAGTACTCTCAGGCCACTGTTAGTACAGTGTTCACATCCTGTCCAGTGGACACATGCTCACGGTCCGAATATTTCTCAGAGTGTTGTTCCGGTCACACACCATGTTCCCCTCGTTAACGATTTTCTGCCATGATGGTGCAACAGGACAGCGCAGGAGGAAATAAAAGGGTGTTGTTCCGTATCAGGATACCGGCTCTGGTTGCGCTGTGCAGCCTGGTTCTGTGCTCCCCTGCCCTCGCGGCGGGCTGCCAGCGGCCTCCGGGTACAGCGGGAAAAGTGACTGTTGGCTTCCAGGACCCTCCTGTCAGATATGATTTTTCCCGCACGCGGGAGGAGCTGCGCCAGATGGGCCACAATGCCAGGCAGGCCCCTTCCGGAAACAGCCACATCACAGGGCTGACCTCCATGGACATGACCTACACTATCCATGCCGGATTTACCCTGGTGACCCGGCCAGGACTGGGGGTATGCGCCTGGCCCGGGGATATCCGGATCAGAATCGGGCATGAGCAGATGACTGTCTATGTCGACAGGCGCTATCCCCCTGGAACATGCCAGCACCGGGCTGTCCTGCTGCACGAGAACGAGCATGTACGGATCAACCGCGAGGCCCTGCAGGCCCTGCGTATCCAGGTGCAGACGGCCCTTCAGCCTGTCGTGGACAGGAGCTTCCCCCTGCCCGGACACAGCGAGGAAGAGGTCCGGACCCGCAGCATGGGGGTTCTCCAGGCAGCCATGGCTGATCTGGTGGCCCGGATCCAGACCGGGCGGGACGCACGCCACAGGGCCCTCGATTCTCCTGCAGGCTATGAAAGGACCCGCAGGATGTGTCCCGCCTGGTAGGGTAATGGTGCCAGTCAAACGGATAATGGCCATCTGACTTCGGTTTTCTGCGATCCCGGTGCTCACGTACGTTTATGTACGCTGCGCGCCGGTTCTCGAAAACCTTGTCATCTGGCTCATTCTGCGTTTGACTGGCACCATACCCTGAAACTTATCTTCTGTTCCCCCCCAGAAATTTGGGGTTCACGAACTGGAACAGGCGGGAAGACAGGGGTATTCCCACCTCCGGATCAAGCAGAGTGACTTCGGTCAGCTGCTGCTGGCCGTCCACCACCCGCCATTTGACCAGCTGCATGGGGTTGTCCCGGAACACAAGGGTCAGCTGTCCCAGGGACGGATCAGAGGTATGGACAACAGTCACTTCCAGCGTATTGTTTCCCTGCCCCACGTGGATCACCCTGATGCTGTCGTTCAGGCGCAGGTCTTCTTCCAGGATGATATCCGCCAGCGTTGTTCCCAGGGGCGCGTTGGTCTGCTGCTTCAGCTCATCATCCCAGTAGTACAGGAACAGACCGTCAGACACCGCAAAATTGCGATTGGGCGTGTCGTACTCTATGCGCATTTTCCCGGGGCGGCTGATATAGAGCATGCCCCGCTGGTCCGTTCCGTCAGGAGATGACTGCAGGAACGGGGAGCGCAGCGTTTTGATCCCGTTCAGCCACGCCTCTGCCCGCGCTACAATAATCCTGTCCTCCCGGGACAGGACCAGGTCCCTGTTTCCTCCATCCTGCGGCTGGGCCTGAAGGCCGGAGCACGGCAGAACCAGAAGTGCTGCAGCAACAAGGACACAGGCAAGACGGCGAAATCCGGTCATGGGTTCCTTTCGCAGGATCGGGGGGTCCGGGCTGAGTCTGCAGGACCAGCCCTGCAGGCACAAGCCTCTCTCCGGGATCTGCACCCTATTTTCCGATCATGTCCATATGGTGGCAGACTTTTGCGACTGACAGGAGTATGAGAGGGACCGGTATATCAT
>JALYJY010000002.1 GCA_030775045.1 Pseudomonadota bacterium
CTCGCCGCCTCCGCCGCCGCCCCCGTCCACGCCGCCCTCGCCGCCGCCCATTCTTTGCCGCCTGGCTCGTCACCTCCCAGGCGACGTCTATAAAGGTCAGCCACGGCATTAATGGTTTTGGCACCAGTCACATCAGCCTGCTTCAGAACCATGTCTGGATCCGACATCAGCCAGTACATCAACCTGCTTGTGGCCATGGAGAGATCGGCCCCTTCGGGGATGGCCCGGAAAAATCGCACTGTCCATTCCTTGGACTTTTCCGCCGGAAGGCCCTCAAAAATTCTGTCCTGAAGAAAGGACAAAGATCTTGGAATCCCATAAAGTGGCTCTGTGGCTTCATGCCAATTTGTGTCTGTTTTTTCCTTATATTCATGGACCATGCATCCGACAGAGCAACCCTTCCCGTCTTCCCAAAAAACGCCCTGGATGTAATTGTCAGCATCGTAATGGGCCTGCGCCCTTGCCAGTGCCGATGTCTTGGTTTCGATGGTGTTTGTGAACGCAAGCATTGTTTTTCCTCTCTGTCGATTATGGTCAGTACAGGGCAGGGGACTGATCACGCATGGGATTGGACCTCGGCATGCCCTCTCCCTCCTCATCCGCCTGCTGACAGATCTTTTCGTAAAGGGTGTGGTGAAGATCTTTCAGATCGACCGGTATGAAAATGCTGCGGCCAATCGCGGATGCCTTGCAGCTGTCCAGGTCAACCTCACCTTGGTACTCAGCCCATCCGGACCAGTGCCATTCCAGACCGGCCCACTCGATCTGACCCGCTACACGATGCCTTCCCATTGTCCCCTCCATGCAATCACGGCGCGGTGCCGATGTCTGAATTGCTACCTTATGGGGGTAAATTACACACTTTATGTACGCGCGTCAATACACAAAATGCGTATTTTTCAGAAAATCTTCCACGCGCCAGAACCCCTTATGGGTATTGGCTTTCCGGCTATCCCGTGATCAGGACATGGGGTAAGGAGGGTGAAAAAAGTTGGCGCGGCCTTGATTTTATTTTTGGGGTATGGCTTGATGTGTTTGGCAGGCAACGCTGGAAACAGCCCGAGTCTCCAATCGCGTGAGGCAGCTAACCGGTAACGGTTAGTGGTACAGGGTCCAGGGGCCTGCCGCTTTCCCATCCCTCAGGATTGTATCCATAAAACTCAAAGATTTCTCTTTGCGCCAATGAGAGGTTCATTGTGTGAAGGTCAGGTATTGCCTTGATCCCGTAATCAATAACGCGCTGGTACCGGTCGACAGCCATTCTGGGCTGGAGCAACTTGGCATAGGACGTATTGCAGCCCGGCCAGGCACACTACAGAATTTCATCCTTCTGAAGAATATACGCCGTTTCTTTGTTTACGTTTTTTCTTTCCCTGAGCCTGTCTCTTATTGTTAAAATAATGATGGCCAATGGAGAGAGCGCCAGCACAACAAGAATACTCGCAATCTTGGGGCCGATAACTGTTTTTAACAAATCTGGCAAAATAAAGATGCAGGCAAGAACGAATGCCAAAAAAACAGCCAAAATTCCGCCTGTTATGCATAGGGAAACAAACAGGAGCCAAAATTTTCTTATGAGGACAATCCCCAGAAACCCTAAAATAATACCGCCAGCAATTTCGAGCATTGCATCACCTTCACACTTTTTTCCCGATCCAGACCACCCTGCCATGGACCTGCACATCCTGCAAGGGTATATCCTTCATAGGGTGATACTGCTGGTTGTTACAGGCCCCCAAGAACTTCTTTCCACCGCATGACCCTGTGGACGGCCTTGATCTGGCCCAGTTCAAAATGAACGTCCTTTGACGGGTTGTGCTGTTTGCAGGAAACCCTTCCGTCGGTTTTGCGCACAAACTGTTTCAGAAAGCAGCCGCCCAGTTCCCCGCCCACGCTGCCCTTCAGTTCTATGATCACATCGTCGCCCTGGATGGGGGCCCGCCCCGGCGTGACATAAATGATGTCGCCGGGCCTGTATGCGGGGATCATGCTGTCGCCAACCACATAAACGGCGAATGCGTCCTTGACCGTGGCCAGCCCTGGCGGACGGCCTATGTACTCGATTATCTCGCCATTAAACCTGAAGTCGCCTTCGCTGCCGCCCATGGCCGTGCCACAAACCGGAAGATCTCTGGCTGTGTCGTCGCCAATATAACCCCGGGAAGCCTCTTTTGCCTGTTGCATAAGCTGTGGAGCCGGGAGTTGCCTGAACAGGCCTCTTACTCCTGTTTTGATCATGCCAACCTCTGAAAGATCAAGGATTTCTTCCTCAGTGATGGGGGGATCTCCTTTTCCCGCAAGGGCCCGGATGAATTTTTGCGCCTGCGAAAACGGAAACGGGTCAGAGCCATATTTTTCACGAGGGTCAAGGTATCTCTGCACGCCAGATGCATGGGAGTATCCCAAAGCCCTGGCAAAAGACTGCTGATCCATGCCAGCCCTTCGCACAAGATCTTTCAGGTGTTCCGCCGGAGACAACTTTTTTTCTGCCTGCACTGGAATGCCCCCATAGAAAACATATTACGCGAAAAGCGTATCATGAAATTAATACACATTCCATGTTGACTGTTTTACGCAACAGGCGTATCCGGTGTGTATGACGCAGGCAGATCACATCATCAGAAGGCTTGGCGGCGCGACGGCGGCAGCCCGTCTCCTTGGCCACAGGCACACGACAACGGTTCAGGGCTGGAAAACACGTGGATTCATCCCGGCGCGTCAGCAGCAGCTTGTTCTGCAGGCCGCCCGCCAGCACGGCATCGATCTTAAGCCAGAGGATTTTTTCAGGGAGTAAGTGCGTGTGTGAACCCAATGCCAGCATTGGCAAGGCTTTGTGCGCCTTAAAGCGGAAATTTCGGATTACCACTTTCAGCAAGGGGGTACGATGACAGATTTCTTGGAACAGCTAAACCTGGAGTGCCTCAGGCTTTCCATACAGGTAAACGGCTCATCATCTGTGGACGCTGTCATTGAGGCTGCCACGAAAATGCGGGCGTTCGTTCTGAAAGCCTCCGCCACAGATTTTACTGCGACGGAGGCCTCGCGCATTGCCGGGCTTACTTCTTCGGCATTCTGTTAACGAGGACCTCCAGATTATGGTCTATCGCAGACAGGGCATGGGCGATGTGTTCAAGGGCGCGCGCCATAAATGGTCGCACAACGCCCTGTGGTCCGTTTGGGTAGGTGGAAAAGATGGACATGTGTTTTCTCCCCATAAGGTTACTGGTTGCACGGACCTTATAGGGGAGAGAGGTCGGGGAGTCGATCCCCGGCCCGCCTTCAGCAAGGGGGTGTCATGGATCCCCTGCTGATTTTCGGGATTGAGCTGGGGCAGTGGCGGCGGCGCAACAGGCTGTCCCCGGCCGCCCTGGGGGCAAGGCTGGGGGTTTCTGCATATTCCATAGCCCGGATTGAAACGGGGCAGCAGAACGTCTCCCTGCCGGTCTATTCCCGCCTGCCCGAGGAAATGAAAGCGCGGTACCGGGAACTGTGCGGCGAGCCGATGCCATCATCTGAAAACGGGTCCAGGCGGTCTTTCAACGCCTTCCCGAACCAGGTCAAGCGCCGGAAGTGCCTTGGCTGCCCGTCTTCCTTCACCAGCAAGCATTACGGAAACCGCTTCTGCCACGCCTGTGGTGACCGGATCAAGCGGGAGGATCTGTGGGACAGCCACAGCATAAGGGCTGCGCGCCGTACTTCAGGGGGTGCGCTGTGACATTTACCCGCATGACTGCCGATGAATACAAGGCCAGAAACGGATTTTCGCCCGAGCGGCCAAAACCCTCCAAATACAACGCCCAGCCTACGGAAGTGGACGGCATACGCTTTGCCAGCCGCGCTGAATCCATTCGATATCAGCAGCTGAAAATGATGCAGCAGATGGGGCGAATACAGAACCTGAAGTTACAGGTGCCATTTATCTGTGAAGTCAACCGGCGGGTGGTCTGCAAGTACATCGCGGACTTTGTGTACGTCGAGGACGGCATGAAAATTACCGAGGATGTCAAAGGTATGCTGACGCCCCTCTACAAGCTGAAAAAGCGCCTTATGGAGGCCTGCCACAACGTGGTCATCAGGGAGGTCAAGGTCAGATGAGTTCTTTAACATCAAGTATAATATCAACGGCCTGTTTTTTAGTTTCGCTGCTGGTTGATAACAGGGCCGCCTCACTAGTGCTTTTGTGCATGGGTTGGATGTTGCTTGGCATCGCAATCGCAAAGATTGGCCAGTCATGAGCAACTACATGGACAGCCTGAAGGCGGCTTTCTTCGCGGCTCCCCCGAACCAGGCGCGTCAGGCCGTGCGCGCGAGAAACAAGCGCATTGTCCATGACATGCTGCGCGGTGAGGTGCAGTGCATGGAACGGCGGAGGTTCCTGAAGGCTCTGCTGCGGCCGCTCTTCATTCTGGTGGGGAGGCGACCATGAGTGACGCTGCAGAAGCATCCCGGACCATCAGGTCATGGTGGAAGAAGCTGGAGACGGCCAACAGGACCATTGCGAAGAACCCAAGGGACTTCCGGGCCATGGCCATGCAGGGAGTGGCCCTCTATTGGCTTAACGAGGCCATTTTCAATCTGTCTGTCGGGGGAAAAGAGAAATGAGCAGGGCTGAGCACTGGTACAAGCGTTATCCCAAAGATTTCATTATGGGCACCATGGGCATGTCCCTTGAACTGAAGGGCGCATACTCTCTTCTGGTCGATCTGATGCACGACCATGGCGGACCCATAGCGGACGATCCCCGCTATCTGTCCGGCATTATGGGCGTGTCTCTCAGAAAGTGGGCCTCAATAAGGGAAGAGCTGATCGCTGCAGGAAAAATTATATGCCGGGAAGGGCAGATCATAGATACACAGGCCATGCAGGAGATCCAGAATGCCCTTGAGGCCTCTCAAAGGCATATCGAAAATGGTCGTCTCGGAGGAATTTCGAGGGTCGAAAAGTCAGCGAAACCTCAGCGAAACCTCAACGAAACCTCAACGAAACCAGAAGAAAAATCTTCTGAAAATGATAACAAACCAAGTAAAATCAAGGCTTCTGTCCAAGCCAGGCTTGAGCCAGGCTCAAGCATATTAGAAGAGAATAGAAGAGATAAGAAAGGTATTACTGACGTAATACCCCCCCATAGTCCCCCAAGGGAAAAACACTTACTTCCCGAATGGATCCCTCCTGACGACTGGGAGGCATTCCTGGAAATGCGGAAAATTCAGAAAAAACCTCCGACCGAGAGAGCCAAGGCGCTTCTTGCGCGCCAGCTGGAGAGGTTGGTTGCCGAAGGCCATTCGCCATCGGAAGTTCTTCAGCAGTCAACAGTCAACAACTGGACAGATCTCTGGCCCGTGAAAGGAAAAAACAATGTCAGCAGTAGCGCTTCTCCAGGAACGACAGGCCGCCCTGACAACGGCGGAACTGCAGACGACCGCCTCCGTAATCGCGTCAATGCAACGGCGCGGCTCATTGACGATCTCTGTGGAAACGCAGACCAGGCAGGTTCCGCGAAAGGATTATGACGGGAATATTTACGGGTGGGAAACGGCCGTTGTCGAAACCGGAAGCGTGGTCTGCCATGTGAAAAATCCGGCACCGGAGGAGGTGAGGGCTCTGGAGGGTGCGACCGCTCCGGGGACAAAACAGGGCATCCACAGGGCCTTGGAGATCCTGGGCCAGATAAAGCCGGTCGGGAAATCAGACGTGAAGCAGTCAACGGTGATTGCGTATCTGGTGTTTGATCTTGTGGATGAGGGGGTCAGCGAGTTTGTGGTGAACGAGGTCTGTCGGGAATACAGGCGGGATCCTGAAAGCCCGTTTTTTCCGAACGGTGCGGAGTTTCTGAAAAAAGCCTGCCAGGCCATGAAGAAATACCAGGCGGCACTTTCAGTGGCGTCTGGCGAAGGTACACCTCCGGGAAAAAAAACATCATCCGTACCGGAACCGGATTACCCGGTCGGGGAAGAGCGCAGGCGTCTTGCTGACGGGTTCGCCCAACTTGGAAATATCATCAGGGGAAACGGGGAGGTGGCGTAATGGCCGGACGGAAGCGGAAAGAGGGTGCGCAGAGGTACCCTGACGGAACGGTCTACAGGCACGAACCTGCCATTCTGCCCCGCACCCTGGAGATCAGGGGAGCGACGGTCGGAGCGGAGAATGCCAGAAATCCTAAAGCGGGATATCTTGTCGGGCAATGGGAACTGAACGGAAAAATCACCCCGGAACAGTTTTATGCCGCCTGCAAGGCCGGGTATATCTGGGGCATGTGGGAGAAAATCCTGTCCAGGGAGCTGGGCGCGCCCCGACGCAGTGTCCCCTGTGTCCAGTTTTACGGCGCCTCTGTCGGGCGGTCCTGTGATGTGATTGATGAGGAAAAGGAGCAGGAGATAGGCGCTGCCGCTGCAGAAATTGACGCCGTTCTGAAAAAGCACATCCGGGGGTGGATTCTTGCCAAGGCCATTCTGGACGGTGTGATCATGGATAACTGTCTGTCTCCGTCCATGGATCCGAAGAGGGGTCATCCGTTCTTTGGGGCGCACTGGACCATGTTTCGCAACAGCCTTGACGTTCTGGCGGAGCATTTTGGTGTGTGAGAAAAGCGTATTGACATCCGTTGCGAGTTAGTTTACTGCATAAATACAGAGTTGGATATCTGCGCCCGGAGGGAAACCTGCCGGGCCTTTTCTTTTCAGGGGCTGCCCTTCACCGGGCGGCCCTTTTTTATTGGGTCCCCAATGTCAATCATCGCACCTATCATCAGTGCCGGTTTTGGTGCTGGCGGCGGCACTTCGCTCAAGATTTTTCATGTCCAGGACCAGAAGGCCGCCGGAACGAACGGTGGAACGCTCACTGATAGTGCGTGGCGGACGCATGACCTGAACACCGTAATAACAAACGAAATAGTGGGTGCCTCGCTCGGATCAAACAAGATGACATTTACCGAGCCAGGAGATTACTTTGGTACCGGAATCTGTCCCATTTTCAATTCGTCTGTCACACAGGCCAGAATGCAGGATGTGGCCAACGGCGTCACCCTGGCGCAGTCTGTCAACCAGTACAATATAGGATCCGCCTCAACGTCAAACATGGTTGTTCATTTCGAATTCTCCGTGGTTGATGATCCCGTGGAAATAGAATTTCAGGTCCAGAGCGTGGCAACCTCGGCAGCCACAGGATTTGGTATCCCTGCCAACATAGGAACCACGGAAGTTTTTGCAGACGTAAGAACCTTCAAGGTGTCCTGATATGCCCACAGATATAGCTCTGGCACTGCATTCCCTGGTTCCGCGAGCCCGTTACAGGGGGTCATTAACGGCCAACCGCCGGGAGGCCTATGATGCCATTATATGGCTGCCCGAGGAAAACAGGCCAAAGCCATCCTGGCCCCAAATACTGGACGCTGCCCTTGCTCTGGCCAAAACCAACAAAAAGACAGAGTGCCATGATTATGCGCTCGAAAAATGCGCTCTTGGATTTTCATTCGACAACAAACGCTTTAACGTGGGCGAGGGCAAGGTAGCCAATATACTGGCGTTGCGGTACGTGGCTGACAACCAGTCGCTTATATGGGAGCCGGTACCGATTATTACGACTGCGGGAGAATTTTATACCGTATCGGAGATTGAGGATATGGTGGCTTTTTCGGAAGCTGCCCTGGCATTTCGTCGCGGCGTTAACTCCAGTGACGTAACGCATCAAAACGCAATAGATGCCCTGGAGGTCAGGGATCATGACGATCAGATAGATGTGGCCGCAACGATAGAAGCCGTTGAGAGCTATGACTTCACAACAGGCTGGCCAGCTTAATCAAAACAATCAAAGAAAATTGAAAAACAATCAAAGAAATTGAATATGGCCAAGGGCGGAAAAAGGCAAGGCTCGGGAAGAAAGCCGGGCAGCAGGAATACATTAACAAGAGAAATTGCAGACAGGCTTTCGAGGGACGGCGTGACGCCCCTCGAAATCATGCTCAAAATAATGCGCAGTGCGGATGCCCGGGGCGACGAAGAGATGGCCATGGACGCTGCCAAGAGCGCAGCGCCTTACATGCATCCCCGCCTTAATCAGGTGGATGTCGGAAACAAGGATGACCAGCCCTTCAGGATGGCCGTGTCGTCCGATGACGTTTCCCTGCTGAAGAGGTTTGTGGAAACCAGGGGGCAGGATCTTCTGAATGAGGGCAGGGATGAATAAATATACCTTCGAGACGTTGCGCACAAAGAGCTTTGACGAGCTGAAGGCTATTGCTGTTGGCATTGGCCTGGGCATCTCGGAGGGTGAAAAGCGGCAGAGACTTCTCAGCCGGATCATGGAAGTGACATCCCAGATTTCACCAGAGCGGCCGAAGGAAGAAATGGCGGAAAAAGCCAGGTCCCGGCAATCCGTATTCTCCAATACCAAAGACGGGGTGCTGGAGGTGCTTCATCCGTATCTGGAGCGTGGCCTGCACGTCACATTCAGTGACGGTTGCTTTCACCTGAGGGCCGGGCAGAAGGAAGACAGCGGCACGCTGAAACAGCCGCTCGCAGTCATTGTGCGGTGTGCTGAAAGCCTGATGCGCCGATAATGCAGGTTATGCAGGAAGAGGTCAATGCGGCGTGTCGCCTGAGTTTCGACGCGTTTGCGCAGAGGGCCTTCAGGATCATTGAGCCAGGAACGGCGTACGAATGGAACTGGCATATCGGTTGTATCGCGGAACATCTGGAGGCAGTTTATGCCGGAGACATCCAGCGGCTTATTGTTAATATACCTCCTCGAACTCTTAAAAGCTTTCTCGTTTCAGTAGCGTTTCCCGCCTGGGTGCTGGGCAAGAGTCCCCACCAGCGCTTCATCATGGCCAGTCACAACTTCAGGCTGGCCCGCAGCATGGTGATGAAGACGCGGCGGATCATGGGGGACGACTGGTATCAGCAGTGCTTCGGGGGAATTGAGTTCACTCCGGACCAGAACGAAAAGCACCATTTTGAGACGAAGCAGCAGGGAATGTACTATGCGGGTGCCCTGCGCAGCATTACGGGTACGGGAGCGGACTACGTTTTGTCTGACGACCCTGTAAACCCGATGGAAGCCCTCTCGGACACAATCCGGGAGACAACCAATACAGAGATACGGTCGACCCTGTTCAGTCGGTTCAATGACAAGCGGGTTGGCAAGTTCATCCTGATCATGCAGCGGCTGCATGAGGATGACCCTACGGGCAACCTTTTGCGCGATGGCGGATATACCCTGCTCAAGCTGCCTGCCGAGGCAAAAAAGCCGGTAAGCATTACTCTGGGCAAGAAGACCTGGAGCATGAAGGAAGGGGAGCTTCTCTTTCCTGAGCGTTTGACCAAAAAGGTCCTTGAGGAAACCCGCCGCGACCTTCTCGATTATCACTATGTCGGGCAGTACCTCCAGGAGCCTGTGGCTCTGGGTGGCGGTGAGTTCAAGGAAGAGTGGGCGCAGTACTACCAGGCGGGAGGGGTAAAGCCCTCCACCATGAACGTCTACATCCTGGTGGATCCTGCTGGCGGTGAGGAGGTTAACCGGAAGAAGAAAAAGCTTTCGGACTGGACCGCCATGATGGTGGTCGGTCTCGCGCCGGACAATAACTATTACCTACTGGACATCGTCAGGGACCGTCTCAATCCCACGGAACGGATCGACAGGCTCTTTGAACTGCACCGGAAGTGGAACGGCCTGTGCGGCAAACCCCCTGCCGTAGGGTACGAAAAGTACGGCCTGATGACCGATATCCACTACATCCGCGAAAAGCAGAACAGGGACGCCTATCGGTTCGGCCTGATCGAGCTGGGCGGGTCGATGGAAAAGACCGAGCGTATCCGTCGTTTGATCCCGGACATGCAGAACAGGCGGTGGTGGTTTCCCGCCAATCTTATGTACACGGACTGCGAGGGGCGTACCTTTGACCTGGTACAGGAGCTGGTTCGCTCAGAGATGCCTACATTCCCCCGGGCACGCTTTGACGACATGCTGGACGCTCTCTCGCGGGTTTATGACGAAGATCTGAATGCTGTATTCCCGATGCCTGTGCAGACATCGGCGCAAAAAATGATTGCCGCCGCTTATCCGGCGCAGACTGAAAGCTGGCTGGGCTATTGATGAAATCCGATTTCGAGATTGTGCAGCAGTTCAGAAAGCACCACAAGATCAGTGAGCGCGGACTTTCTGAACAGTACAAAAACACCGGGGAATGTGAAGCCTTCTACGCCGGCGACTTCATGTCCTACCGGGACCGGGTGCAGTTTTCTGACCCTACAGGCCAGAAAAAACGCGCCATGGTGCAGTTCAACAAGGTCAAGCCCTATGTGAACGCGGTGAAGGGCTTCATGGCCCAGAACCGCCGGAAAGCGAAGTATATAGCGCGGGTAGAGGCCGAGCCCCTGCGGAACCTGTACGGCCAGTACACAAATTCCCTGGCTGACTATATCCGCGAGAACGCCAACGCCGACCAGGTAGAGACCCAGCAGGACGGCGATATGCTGACCTGTGGGTATGGGGCGGTCGAAACCAACCTGACCTATGGGGAGGGCTATGCCAGCCGGGATCCGAACGGCGAGATCCTGATGATGCGGCTGGATCCGCACTCTGTGTGGTGGGATCCCCATGCCAGGCAGGCAAACCTGCTGGACGGAAGGTGGGTCGGGTACACAAAGGAATACGCCCTGGATTCGGCGCTGACCTTGTTTGAAGGCTCAAAGCCGGATGACTTTGAGGATGGCCCCCAGGATCCTGATACAGGGTACAGTTTTAACCCGGCGGGCGGTGTCTACAGCAAGATCAAGGAAGGTCTGGACTGGTCGGATGAAGAGGCCGAACTGGTCAGGGTCCACTTCTATCAGTGGTGTGAGATTGAAATGTTCTGGCGGGCGGATAACCCCATCAACAGTCTGACCAATCCTGAGGCCGTCCGGCTGGCCACACTGACCCTGGAGGCCATAGCGGCTGAGCAGGAAGATAATGGGCTGTTTGAGTTCAATCCTGCTGCAGAGATCCTTACCTTTGACGGGGAAATCAAAAAGAAGCTGCTGGAATCCTTCGGTGAATTCGTCAAGCCCTATAAATTCAGGAAGAAAGTGTTCTATTCCGCCGTGATCAGCGGCGAGAAGGTGTTCACGAAGTTCGAGAATGTCTGCCAGCAGGGCTTTACGATCAAGTTCAAGACCGGCGATTTCGACGCGAAGAACAAGATCTGGACGGGCATGGTGAATTCCATGAAGGAGCCCGTCCTGTACTACAACAAGGCCCTGACCGAGCTGATGTTCATCATCGGAGCCAACAGCAAGGGCGGTGTTCTGGTCGAGGAGGGCGCGGTTCAGGACGTCAGCAGTTTTGAACAAAAATACGCCAAAACAGATTCCGTGATTATGGTGAACGCGGGGGCGCTGTCCGGGAGCAAGATCCAGCCAAAGAAAACGCCCTTTACACCCACGGGGTATGAAGAGGTCATCCAGCTTTCGGATGCCTCCATCTCGGATGTAAACGGCATTGACCGGGCGTTTCTGGGATCATCTGAAAACAGGCAGGAAACGGCCCTTCTGCAGCGACAGCGCATCCGTCAGGTCATGTCTACCTTGGCCTGCTACTTTGACGCCGTCACGCTGTACCAGAAAGAGCATGCCCGCCTGCTGATCGATCTGATGCGGGTCTATGTGGAGAACAACGACGGCTCCCTGTTCCGCATTACCGGGGAGAACGGCAAGGAAGTATTCCTGAAGATCGCCGCTGACAAATTCGTGAACGAGTACGACATATCCATTCAGGAAGCCCCACAAACCGCAGACGAAAAGCAGGAATTCGCCAGCACCCTGGTCACCATGGCTGACAAGCTGCTGGCGACTGGCGACCAGTCGGCCAAACAGATTTATGCTGTGGCTGTGAAGTATTTGCCCATCGAGGTGGAAGACAAACAGAAACTGCTGGAGATCTTCACGCCGCAGAACCAGGTCGACCCGGCCTACGTCCAGCAGCTTGAGCAGCAACTGCAGGCGGTGAACAGCGAAATGGGCAAGGCCCAGCTGGACGCTCTGAAATCGCAGACCAGGCTGACCTCAGCCAGGGTCGATGAAACCATGGCCAAGGTGCAGAAGACAGCGGCTGATACCGTCAAGGTCATGGAAGAGGCAGAGCAGAAAGGCGCTGAGAACAGGCTTCTCAGCAGCGTTGGTGATCTTGCCGTCAAGGAAACGCGCGTCGTTATCTGATTAACAGGAACTGCAGAGTTGTCCGGCCCGGAACCGAAAGGTTGCCGGGCTTTTTGTTTTTAAATCAGGGAGACTGAATGTCTACGCTTTACGACCAAATTGAGCAGGAAGAAAAGGAACTGGAAAATGCATCAAAGGAAGCCGAAAAACCCGATGCAGAAAAGGAAACCCCTGAAGTTCCTGCGGAAAATGGTCAGCCTGCTCCGGAAGCTGTGGCAAAGGCTGAGGAGGCCGCTGAAGAAGGCGGTCCGCCTGTTGAAAAACCTGAAGCGGAAGATAAAACAGAAGACAGGCCGGATAATGCGGCGTTTGCGCGCCTGCGTCGTGAAAAGTCTGCACTGGAAAGGCGACTGGCTGAGATCGAAGCAGCAAAAGCAGCGCCCACTCCCCAGGGCCCGGTTGCCGTCAAACCAGCCGATTCTGTGCCAGACAAAGCCGCTGATCCAGCCGCCTATGCCCAGTGGGAGTTCCGCCAGACCCAGCAAAGGGTCGAAGAAGTCGCCCAGAAGCAGGCCCTGAGGGACCAGCAGGAACAGCAGGCCCGGCTTTATCAGTCGGCTGTCCAGGAATTCACGGGATATGAGGGCGAGTTCAAAAAGAACGCCCAGGACTACGAAGCCGTTGCCCGGCACCTGAGGCAGAGACTGGGTGACAGCCTACACGCCCTGTACCCCAACGCAGCGGACAATCAGGTGGAAGCGGCTGTCGACCAACAAATCCTTAGGTTCGCATCTGAATACGCCAGACAGGGCCTGAACCCGGTCGAAGAACTCTACCATATAACCAAGGAAAAATACGGCTACAGGTCCACCGAACCCGAAAAGAAAAAGGGTCCCGACCTGGCCACGATCGAGAAGAATAAAAAGCGTTCTGCTTCTCCCCTTTCTGCTGGCGGTCAGTCCAGTGGAGCAAGGCTGACGGCGGAAGCCGCAGCGAGTATGTCACTGGCGGAGTTCTCCAGACTGACCCCGTCCCAACTGGCGGAGCTGGAAAGAGGGGCGGCTTAACTGCCCCGGCCATCGCTGGCCCTAAAAAGCAGCGCCCACGCACAAGGCTTTAAAGGTGCGGCTCGCGGAGCCTGTCCGCCTATCAGTCAAACGGGGTCGCGCCCGCTAAAACGCAGGCTCTCCAGAAGCTTCAAATCTGTGTCGCGACTGTTGCTTGAAACACTTTTTTCAACCAACACAAAGGCACACACACATGTCATCCACAACAATGACTTCTGCCAACAGCCTGACTGTCAAGCTGTGGGAGAAGAAGGCATGGCTGCAGGCCATGCAACGGTCCGCTCTTGGGCATATGTTCAATCGCGGAGCAATCTACTTCCCTGAAAAGGGTCTCACCAAATCCGCCGGCGACCAGTTCACGTTTCCCTATGTGGGCAAACTGACTGGTGTTCCTATTGGCGAAGGCGGAACAGCTGATGGCAACGAGGAAGCGCTGGATCTGACCAGTCATTCCATGGTCATGAACGTATCGCGTATTCCGGTTCTGAATCCGAATGACGATACGATTGAGCAGCAGCGTACCAATGTCCAGTTTGAGGAAAACACCCGCAAACAGCTGTCCATGCGGTGTGTGGAACTGATGGATACCTCTCTGTTCTATCATCTGGCCGGCGCTGCACCAACAACCCTGACGATCAACGGCACGACCTATGACACGACAGCCAAAAAGCTGCATGTCCAGGGTCACAATACCCCCGTTGCTCCGACGACCAACCGCATTCTGCGGGCGGGCGCTGCGGCAAACGACCAGTCCCTGTCATCGTCCAACAAGATGACGCTGGATCTGGTGGATTATGCCCTGGAGCTGTCCGAGCGTTCCGATCAGCCTCTGGAAGGTCTGGACGGCGATACGTTTGATCTTTTCGTATCTCCGGAACAGCTGGTTGACCTTCAGCACGACGCTGCTGGAAAGGTGCAGTGGTACAACATCGAGCTGGCGAAAATCCAGGGCGGATCTGAAAACACCATCGAAAACCGCTTCAAGAACGGGATGATCTGCGCCGGCAAGTACCGCAACGTCTACATCTACTCCATGCCCCGCGTGGCTTATGGATTGCGGAGCGATACATCGGCAGTGATCACGACTGTTCGTCGGGCTGTTCTTGTAGGTTCAAACGCTGTGTCCTTTGCCTCCCCCTATGGTGGCCGGGTTACGGACAAGGACGTGCCGATGAAGCTTTTCGTGCAGATGAAGGACTACGACTACTACAAGGGCGTCGAAGCCCGTCTGATCTACGGTCTGAAGAAAATGTCGCCGACCGACAAGGAAGATATCGGCACGATCGTTCTTTCCACCTACGCCGCCGCCCATACCTGATCGGGAGACATCACAATGACAACACCTTCAATTGTACCAACCAAGTACGCCGGTGATGATGGCGATTTCCTGATTGCCAAAATCGACCGTAGCGGAGCACTGCGCATGGAATACGTTTCCGTGTCGGTTCCCAGCGGCACAGCAACCAGCACCGTTGTCGGCCTTGTTCCCTTCCGCAAGGGGGCGCGGTTTATCCAGGGGGCGACGCAGCTCTATGTGGAAAACATCGGTGATGGATCGTTTACGTTCAATGTAGGGTATGTCTACGACGACAACACCACATACACAAACGATGACGACGCCTTTGCCTCTGCGCTGACCACAGGGCAGGCTGGCGGCCTCATCACATTTGATGAGCACGCCGGTCTGTCATGGGTTGCCGATGCTGACGGATGGATTGTCGCGACCACTGGCGGCTCCACAACCGACAACACAGGCGTCATCAAGGGGCAAGCCTGTCTTGCCTATGACGGTTAAGGCACAGAGCCATGCCCACGTTTGCCAGTCTGAAAACGTCCGCAGCCAAAAGGCTGATGGATGACAGCAATACTGCTGTCTCGGCATCGGACGTGGGTGACTCTGTCAACGCGGCTATTCGTTTCTGGAAGCAGAAGCGCTTCTGGTTCAATCAGGCAACCGCCACTCCGACACTCACAGAGGACGATCCTGATATCACCGGAATGCCTTCTGCCTTTCTGTACGAACTTTCACAAAATGGCTTTGTCATTGAGTACGCGAGTTCACGCTATCCGCTGGTGAAGGTCGACAATAACTTCTTTGATGCCAAAGACAGCGAAGGCGTTGGCCTGCCGGCGATCTACACGTATCGCAACGGCGGCTATCAGGTTTGTCCATATCCGGATCAGGCCTACACGCTGAAACTGTACTACATCAAGGATTATTCAGACCTTTCCGGCGACAGCGATACGAACGACTTTACCGCGTATGCCGACAGGCTGGTTCTGTACGAGGCCCTTTCCCGCCTTCACGGGGAGCTTCGCCAGGACGAAAAGATGGAAGCCTATTACTCCGCGAGAGCCGCAGCCGAATACCAGAATCTCCAGACCCGCACAGCCATGCTGATCGGTACGGGGACGCTTTCTGTCGATACCATTCTATAGGAGAAAAAAATGCCCGTTACCAAAGGCGAAATCCAGAGGCTGGAAGGTCTGACCCTGAATACAACGACCGAGGTTGTAGCTACAGAAACCGTTGGAACGCTGACAGCAACCACAGCCACCATCACCACAGGAACTATCACCACAGGTACCGTCACGACCCTGACCTCAACAACCGGTAATATTACTACGGTCAACGCTCCGACTGTCAATGCGACAAACGTGGATGCCGGCGCATCAGGTACGGCGGGTTCTGTGGATGTTTTCCCCTCTACGGCTTCTAAGGGGAAAATTGCGATCACGGCAACGAACAATACCAATAACGATACCCTGAGCATCACCAATGCTGCCCAGGCTGCTGCGCGCACGTACACCATTCCCGATGCCGGCAACAATGCCAGTTTTGTGATGACCGAGGGATCCCAGACAGTTAATGGGACAAAAACCATTCCGGCCATTGTTACAACGAACCTCGATGCCGGAGCTTCTGGAACTGCGGGTACTGTGGATGTGTTCCCAACGACAGCGGCCAAGGGAAAGATAGCCATTTCCGCTGCCGACAGCGTCGGTGATACGACCACAACCATCACGAACGCTTCACAGGCCGGGGCACGGACCTATACGATCCCTGATGCCGGTGCTTCTGCGTCCTTTGTCATGTCGGAAGGTGCCCAGACCGTCAACGGCGCGAAAACCTTCGGCAGTGCACCGAATTTCCCGGCAACGGGTTTTCAGTGTGACAGCGTGACAATGTCGCAAATAAAATGGGTGGATGTGACCGTGACTGCGGCGCTTCTGGACTCTGCCGGAACCGTGCCCGTCATCGCCGGGGTTTCCGGTGACCAGTACAAAATCAGGAACATCCGCCTTGTTGGCGGCGGCACAAGCTTTGGCGCTGGTGGTGACAGATTGATCAGCCTGACAGACGGCACCACAGTCTGGACCACGATTGCCAATGCCGACATTGAAAGTGCTCCTTCGGCAACCCTTGAGTGGGGCAATACCAAGGTGCCCTTCCTGACCGGAACGTCGGACACCGCCAGTGTATCTGCAGCGGCCATTCGCTTTCAGTACAGCGGTGGAACGACAGATCACAGCGGCACCGGATCGATCAAATTCTCTGTCTACATCGAGAAAGTAGCCTGAACCTTTGTCCTGCGCGTGACGCCCCGGAATGGGCGTCATGACAGGGGGATTTTATCCATGGAACTGGTCTTTAAAGAACCGACGGGCCTTGGCTGGCATTATGCGGACGGGATCTATTACCGCAAAAAAGGCGATGATGTTGTCGCCAGGCTAAGCGGTCAGTACATCCCCGATCCTTATACCCTCTGGCAGCGCAAATGTACCGCTGTGGGCAAGGAATACGGACAGAACGGGTACACCGCATACCGCCCACAGGAAGCCGTTTTCAGGCTCTGGGAGCATTGGCAAAATGTCAACAACAACAACTAATTACAGCCTTATAAAGCCGGCTGTAAATGACCCTGTAGATGAAGATCTGTGGGGTGGCTATCTCAATACCGACCTCGATACAATCGATACGCAGTTAAAATCGGTGAGTGATACAGCCGCGGCAGCGTCTGTTCCCATAGGTTCTGGTATGGATTATTGGGGGGCTTCTGCACCATCAAGATGGTTGTTTTCTTATGGGCAGGCAGTCAGCCGGACCACATATTCAGCCCTTTTTGCTGTAATCGGCACAACTTATGGGGCCGGGGATGGCAGCACGACATTCAATCTGCCTGACAAAAGAGATCGGGTGTCGGCCGGTAAGGGCGATATGGGCGGATCGTCTGCGAACAGGCTGACAAATCAATCTGGTGGGGTTGAGGGTGACACATTGGGAGCGGCGGGAGGGGCTGAATCACATACATTGGTAACGGGCGAAATGCCGTCGCACAGGCATTTAACTGTGGTTGATGCAGTCGCTGGAGCCGGGCTTAGCTCCTCTTCTGAATCAATAGCAAAAACAAGAGACCCGGGCAGCTCTTTTGCGTATCTTTTGGGTGGAAATTCCTCAGAGCCTAATTTAGGAAGAACAACAAGTGTTGGCTCCGATGGAGCACATAATAACATTCAGCCGACAATCATTTGTAACTACATTATTTATGCCGGCGCATGACAACAAGTGAAGCTCAGTTACGCCTCCTGGAAATTCTTCCCGGAGTGCAGCCAGATACCGAAAAAACAAAAACATCGACCGCACACTGGACGGCTGCTGACAAAATTCGATTTGTTAACGGAAAGCCCCAGAAGATTAATGGATGGCAAGGCGTTTCTTTCAACGACAGCAACACGATTACTGGCAAGGCCCGATCTGTTTACAGCGCGAAATTTTCCAATCGCGTTCAGACAATGGTTGGTACGCATACAAGGCTGTATAGCCTTTTTGGCACCGAGCTTGTCAATGTTACGCCCCTGGAAACATCGACGACAGCAATAGCCGACAGCCTGAGTACATATTATGCAACCCTGGGCAACAATCCGATCGCCACCACCAATGGAAGTGCTTTTATCGTTATTACGGATAGTACTGCGGGCAAATTTGTTGCAGGCGATGGTTATACGCTTTCTGGTGCGTCAACAACCAATGGCATTCCCAATACTCAAATAAATGCAACTCATATTGTGCGGTCTGTTGGTTCCGGGACCGTTACATTGATGACTTCAGCGTCAGCAACAAGTACAGGGTCAGGCGGGGGTGCATCTGTAGTCCGCTCTTCCGGACTGCTCACGGTCGCGGCTGCATCTCATGGCATGAGCAATGGTGACAGGGCCAAACTTGCAAGCGCGGCAGACACAGGCGGTATTGTCGCGGCTCAGATAAATCGTGAGCACATTATACGCAATGTGGCCGCGAATACATTTGATGTATTTACATCGGGAACGGCAACTTCATCGGTTTCCGGGGGTGGCGGAGCCAGCACAACCTACCAAACACAAATTGATGCCGGTTTCGAAGACGATAATACGGGGCGTGGTTATGGCATGGGGCTTTATGGCCTTGGCCTATACGGCGTTTCAAAAACAAGTTCGTCTGGATCAAACCTGTCCCGCATATGGTTTTTTGATCGCTTCGGCGAACTTGTTATTGCCACTCCCGGGGGGCAGGGCGGTCTGTACTCATGGGATGGTTCTACATCTGTTGCTCCTGTTCTTGTAACAAATGCCCCTGCAGCTATTAACTATGCCTTTGTTACGGATAATATTTGTGTAACGTTTGGCGCGTCGAACACACCCAATAAAATTAAAACAAGCGATCAGGGGGCGTTAACCACCTGGTCGGCCAGCAGCACAAACCAGGTTTTTGAGGATGATATTGAGGGGGTCGATCGTCTGATTTCCCATGCGCCTTATTCGGGCGGGAATTTGATCTTCTCGGACAGCCAGACATTCACGTTCCGGTATATAGGCCTTCCCAACATTTTCGAGATCAGGCTGAAGGACGGCAATATCGGCATTATCGGTCCGATGGCGCGGGTAACGGTGGCGGGTATTCCATACTGGATGGGGCGTGAGAATCTATACATGTACCGGGGAGGTAATATTGAGGTTATTCCCTCGGCAACCCAGAAATCATCCACCCTTCTCAATTATATCTATGACGACATCAATCTGGCCCAGACCAGCAAGGCCTTTGCCTGGTACAATCCGAAATATGGAGAAATCTGGTGGCATTACCCTTCCGCCGACAGCATGAATGCGGACAGGATCGCCCGGTTCAATGTCCACGACCTGACGTGGACGCCGGATACCATGGACCGGATTGCGGCCGAATATCCCAACATCAATTCTGACAAGCCCTATCTGATTAACAGCAACGGCACGCTGTACCGGCACGAGGTCGGTCATGATGATGATGGCTCTGCCATGACGTGGAGTTTGACCTCGCCCCGTCGTGGGGTGGGAAGGGACAATGCCCTTCTGGCGGGCCTGATACCAGACAGCCTTCAAAACGGAAATATCACGGCCACGGTAGAGTCCTACAGGTTTCCTCAAAGCCAGACAGCCACGTTCAGCCAGTCCTATACCATAGGAAGCACGACAGAACGGGTGTCCACGCGGGTTATGGGCAGGTTCTGGGACATCACCCTGTCGGGATCTTCCGCCGAACAGGAATGGTCCATGGGTGACTGGTATGAGGAGCTTCAGCCGGGGAGCAGGCAATAATGGAGCGTTTCCCTGAGGTCTTGGGCGATAACCCCAGGCATATTGCCGATATTTTGCGGGAAATCACGCGGATCAGAGGCGACGACATTGGTGACTGGGACGGGTTGCCCAACAGGTATATGCGGGGCCGAAAGGTAGAAAAGGTTCCTTCTGCCAGCACGGATGTGGCGGCCACAGACCGTGAGGGGGACTTCAACTACAGCGCCAGTTTTTTTTACCTCTGCGTCAACAACGCGGGAACAATTGCATGGCGGCGTGTGGCGCTGTCCACATGGTGAGGTGACCTATGGGCTTTTTCAGCGGCAGCAAAAAAACGACGAAAACAGGCTATTATTCCCTGCCTGATAATCTCAAGGGAATGATCGACAGGATTGCCTCCGGATCAAATCAGTATGTAACGGGCGAAAACAATATCTCCCGCTTTACGCCCATGGCCCAGACTGCGGACGAAACGCGGGCCTTTGATATCCTGAGACAGGGCTTTGCGCCTACACAGCAGAGCCTGGCATCTGACATTAATTTGCAGATGAACCCCTATAACCAGTCTGTGATTGGCGCAATCAACAGACAGGCGGGCGGGGAGTACAGCATCCTGAAGCAGGCCATGAATGAAGCGGGCCAGATGGGCAGCAACCGTCAGATGCTCGGGGCCAATGATATTGATCTGACCCGTACACAGCAAATAGGGTCATTTTTGCAGGGTCAGTTTGACAAGGCCATGCAGAATTCCCTGACAGTGCTCCCCCAGCTGCGCGCGGCGGACGCCCAGGGCCTTCTCGGTATCGGGGAGTTCCAGAGGGGCCTTGAATCCCAGACAAAGCAGGCCCCCGTTACAGCGCTTCAAACGGCTACAGGGCTGGCCCAGGGATTGGGTCTTAATTCTGCTATCGCGAATACGTCGCAGACAACACAGAAAAGCGGCGGGTTGGGCGCATCCCTGCTGGGTGCCATTGGTGGGGGTCTTTCTGCTGCAGATAAACTGTTTGGCGGCGGAGCGGGAGCGGCTGGGGCAGCGGGAGCGGCTGCCGGTGGCGGAGGGTTTCTGTCAGGGCTCGGATCGCTGTTTGCCTTTTCCGACCGCCGTCTGAAGGAAAACATCAAAGGGGCCGGCGAGGAAAACGGCCACAGGGTCTACCGCTTCAATTACAGGGGTGACGACAGGAAGTACATCGGCGTCATGGCGGATGAAGTCCTGGAGACGCACCCCGAGGCCGTTGCCGAAATGGATGGGTATCTGGCTGTTGACTACAGCAAAATTGGCGTTCGGTTCAGGGAGGTTTAAATGGCTGGCGTAGCTCCCTTTTCTGATATGGGCATTCTGGGCAAGATTGGCCTGATCCTTCAAAATACGGCAGATCCATCGACACTCGGACGGTACGAAGAGCAATTACAGCGGCAGGATGAATTTCTGTACCAGCAAAAACAACGCCAGAAACAGGCCCTGGCCGATGAAAGAATTGCGCAAATTGTAAGCACCGGGATGTCTCCTGTGGTCGGCCCCATGGGCCCTGAACAGCCGCGTGTTCTCAGCGGAATGGAATTTCAAAAGGTATTGGCTGCAGAGGATCCCCGGTACCTTCCGGGTCTGATTGAATCCATGCAGCGGGAAAACGACCCCATGCGCAAGGCCCAACTGTCCCTGGCTCAACTACAGCTTCAGGAGGGTCAGTTGGGATTACAGGCCAGGCGACAGGAAGTGACAAACCGAGGAGCATTGGCGAAATGGTATGAAAGCCTGACGGTCGGCCCCGATGGAAAGCCCGTTATTGACCCGGATGGTCCAGAAGGCCCGCAACCTCCCCGTCCGGTAACGGCTGGCGAAATCATGCAAAGGAACGCTGTTTCTGATCCCGAAAAGTATGGCGGTGCCCTGGTAGAATGGATGACCAAAGCATCGCAGCCTCAGCAGCCTGCTGGTGTTGATTTTGGCAATTCTGATAACGCGAATGCCATAGAATTTCTTATTAAAAAAGGTGTTTTAAGCGAAGAAGAGGGCGCTACTGTTTTAGCGGGGAAAACCTTAACGGATTCTGGCGGAGGGGTTCAGTTTGCCAGTCCTCTTGCCCTGGTTGGCAGGACAGGTGGTCAGATATCAGCAGATGGCGCTCAATCCCCGCCTGGAATAACAACCGTAAAGCAGGGTACTGGACCCAAATTTACAGAAGAACAGACCAGCGCAGCAACATTTGCAGAGCGTATGACAGCAGCTAATGAGCAGTTAGACCAGCTTTCGGGCGCGAGATACAATGCGCCCGGGGTACAGGATATTGTTGCAAATAATTTGGACTGGGGATTGGACAACCTGGCCATGTCGCAACAGGGCCAACAATTCAACCAGGCAAAGCGCACTTTCATAAATGCCGTTTTGAGGGAAGAATCAGGCGCTGCAATTGGAAAAGACGAATACACCAATGCAGAAAAGCAGTATTTTCCACAGTTTGGCGATAGCGCGGAGGTTATTGCCCAAAAAGCCAAGGAAAGGCAGATAGCCACAGACGGAATGAGAAGGGCCGCAGGCCCGGCTCTCAAAAAGTCCGGGGAAGCTGAATCAAAAGGAAAACAGGCTGCCTCCGGTGCTCCTGGCGCTCCGGAAGCAATACGGGAGGTTGGCGGCAGGAAATACGAGAGGATGGGGGGGCAGTGGTATGAAGCCGGTCACTGATCCCGCTCTTCTTCAGATTCTGAACGCCCCGGAGCCCGCCCCTCCTGTCAGCCGTAGGCCTGTGACAGACAAAACCCTTCTGAAACAGCTCGAAGCCCCCGTTCAGGCCAACCAGACACCCTCAAGCCCCGGTATGCAGAGGGCCATGGCAGAGGCGCAGCGTCGTGTGGAAGAAACCCAGGGCCCGGGAGCCTATCTTCGTGCCCTCCCTGAGGCCGCGGCAAGAACCAGTTTGGCGGCCCTGACAGCACTTCCCCTGAATTTCGGCGATGAAATCATGGCCCGCGTCGCTGCGGAGGTGCAGAACCCGTGGGAAGCCATGACTGACCCGTTCTCCATTCGGGCCAGAGCAGGGCAGGGGCCAAGTAACCTCCAGAAATCCGCTGCGGAAAATCTGGAAAAGATCCGGGCGTTCAACAGGGAAACTCAGGAGTTAAGCCCCACCGGATATGCACTGGCCAGTATTGGTGGCGGCCTTATCGGTGGATCTGTTGTTCCTATAGGGGCAGCGGCAAACGCAGCCAAAAGCGCTACTGGTGCGCTCGGAGCGCTGGGGGCCGGTATCAAAGGCGCAGCAACCGCCGCACCTGTTGGAGCGATTGCAGGATTTGGGGCCGGGGAAGGTGGGATCGACAATCGCCTGGACGCCGCCGGAGAGGGTGCCATGTGGGGTGCCGGGCTGGGCGGAGGGTTCCCCATTGCTGGCAGTGCCCTGAAGGGCATCGGAAACGTTATTGTGCCAAGGGTGGCCGAGGGGCTGCAGGATGCTGTTCAGCTGGCCCGGAAATACAAAATCCCTCTTGGCCTGGACCAGGTTACAGGAAGCAAGGCACGGCAGTTTCTGACATCTACGACTGGCCGCATCCCTCTCAGCGGTGGCAACAAGCTTGCGGACGCGCAGCAAAAGGCTTTCAACCGAAGTGTGCTGAAGACGATAAATGTTGAAGCCGACAGGGTGAGTGAAGAGGTCGTTGACAGTGCGGCAAGATCTATCGGTGAAAAATTCGATGATGTTCTGGCGGGAAAAACAATTACCATAACGCCCGATCACGTACAGAGGTTCCAGAATATCCTTGATGACGCCTCTCAGGGGCTGGCGGCGGACAAAGTCCAGTCCCTGAAAAAAGCTGTGGATCGTGTTCTCGGGAACCTTGACGAAAATCAGCAGATCAGCGGCGAGAAAATCAATGATATCCGCAGTTCCCTGACAAAAATATCAAGATCGGCAGACCCGGGGATCAAGCAGTATCTGGACGACATTGTTGAAACAGTTGTCGATGTGTCGACAGAAGGCAATCCGGCAGCACGGGAGCTGCTCACCGAGGCCCGTTATCAGTGGAAAAACCTCAAAACACTTGAGCCACTTCTGGCGAAAGCATCAACCTCGAACGGAAATATCGGCCCGGGCCTTCTCAGGGAAAAGGTTTCCAATAAATTCGGCACCCTCAATCTTGCGCGCGGCAATGCGGGGGAGCTTGGTGATCTGGCCAAAGTCGGCGAATTACTGAAATCCAAGATCGGCGACACGGGAACGGCCGAGCGCCTTGCCTCCTACTCCGCTTTTGGGGGTGGGCTGGCCGCACTCAACCCGCTCAAGGCACTGGGAGCCCTGGGAGCGGCCGCCGGGTACCAAGCCTATAACCGTTTCCAGCCTCTGGTCAAATGGGCCGCATCAGGCGGACTGGACCTTACAAAAACCCTTCCGCAGATCCCGGGCACGCCGGCTGCCCTTCTGGCAGGTCCGCTAGCCCAGCTTGAAGCTTCCCAGCCCAGACTTGTCGCCCCACAAAGATAAAAAACAGGAGAACACAATGGCAAAACACTCGGTAACACTGTCCGCGAACGCAACAAACACCGCTATCTGCACAGCTGTAAAGCCTCGCAATGCGGACAAGTGGATCGGCACATTCAACATTTTCGGGACTTTCGGGAGCGGTACTGTTGCCCTGAACATGTCCACGGATGGTGGAACAACGAAAGTGGCCATCAAGAAAGCGGACGGGACATCCTATACCACCACGGCGGCTGATAATTTCCAGGTCGAGCTTGGATGCGGATCGGGCAACAGTGACGATATCATTCTGTATGCAACCTTGTCAGGGGCCACAAACCCGTCTATCACCATTACGGTGCATGATAATACATAGGCTATTCAGGCGTCTTGCAGGGAAAGGCTTGGATCATAGATGCAAAAACAATTTGGGCAGACCGATAATGGAGGATCTCGGGTTTTTCCTCAGCGTGTTTTATAAAAATTCTGGCTGCCTGCCCAAAAGTTAATCCTTGAGGCAAATTTAATAAACAAACATTATTGCTTTTTTCTACAAAAGCTGCCGTTTCTAATACACCTGCAATATAACCGAAACAAAGACCTGTAGAAAGATACTTCCCTTGTGTCTCTGCCTCCTTACATAGTGCAAGTAAATTGTTACCTGTTCTTGGGTCAAGGCTTTCGTAATTTTCTGCTTGGGCGGGAAAAGAAACGACCAACAGCATAAGGAACACAAGATACCGGAGCATTTTCCCCTCCATTTTTGGGAAAACGCTAGTCTGAAAGCAACCTGACGTCAAGTTTCATCCCAAAGGATTGACTCTCTCACAAGTTGCATGAATCCTTCACTGTCCGATTCCGGGCGGTGGAGGCTTCATGGATCGCCGAACATTCCTGCTTGGCTTGTTTGGCTTGCTCACGGCCGTTCTGGCCTTTCCTAGAAAAACCGGAGAAGACGACATGAAGCCCACCAAGGGACTGAAAGCCTATGGGAAAAAAGCCTCTGCAGCGGCAGTCAAGAATGCGCCGCGGCCTACACCGAAGGTAAAAACTCCCAAAAAACCGATGTCGCATCGCTAGAACTAATGTATCTGGCGCTTTTGGGGGCGGCCCTGCTGGCGGGGTACGCCCCCTACTTTTATGAGGGTGACATGCAATGGTATGTCAGCCTTGTATCGCGTGATTTTATCATCTTCTGCGTAAGTCTTGCCGGGGCAATTTTTATTCCCTACAGCCGGCCTGCTGCAAAAGTGATATGGTCCATTTGGACGCTGTGGCAGCTGGCTATTTTTATCTGCAAGGCTATTGAGGCCTTCACAGATTTTCCAGTCCAGTTCTGGGATGTCGTCACCACAATAACTGCGCTTGTTTTTGTCCTCTGGATGTTTTCCCGCAGGCCACATGCGCCACGACAGAGACCGCTTGCGGACGGTCACCTCTACTACATCCTCTCCGCACCCTCTGACTTCAAGAGCCTTCTGCTGTCCCTGTTCCTCCGGCCCTACAGCGGTCTGAGGGTCTATCTGGACGGCAAGATCTGGACCTACCGCAGGAACCATGGGTTCACCCGGCTGGAGGGCGAGGCGGCCTTGAGAAAGCTGAAGCATTGCCGGATGGTTCACATCGGACCGGCAACTGATGAAGACCGCGCCTGTCTCGACAGCCTGATCGGTACACAATGGTCGCTGAAAACCAACTGTTTTGCCCTTCTCGAAAACCACTTCGGACCAGTAAGGAACCATGCGTGATGCAGGATCTACCACCGGACACGGGCTTTCTGTCCATGTTTTTTAAATACGCTGCCGGCCCCGCTATAGCGGCCATTCCCGGCGTTCTGTCCCGTATTCTCGCGGCCCGAATTGCCGACAAACAGAAAATCACTGTCCGGGAAATTATATACCGGATGTCCACGGTTGTTTTGTTTGGCCTTATGGGCGGGGGTCTGGCCCTGTATCTCGATCTCCACTACCTGATCGGGTGCACCATGGCGGCCCTGTTCGGGAATTGTGGTGGATCCTGCCTGAAGATCTGGCGGGCCATTCTGGAGAAGCAGTTCGGGCTGGAATCCCGGAACAAGGGCGAATAATGGAAAGTTTCTACGCCCACTGGTCGCAGGTTCCCGCAGCAGAATGGCGCTGGCCAAACTTCACCCCGAAAGAGATTGCCTGTCGTGGCACGGGGGCCATCACGATCGTTCCGGAAGCCCTGGATAAACTGCAGGCTTTGCGGGATACCATCGGCAAGCCGCTTATCATCAATTCAGCCTACAGAAGCCCCTCGCACAATGCGAAGGTCGGGGGCAGTCCGCAATCAAAGCACCTTCTGGGGATCGCCTTTGACATTTCCCTGAAGGGCCATGACCGCTACAGGCTGACACATGCAGCGGAAGAGGTCGGGTTTATGGGGATTGGCCAGTATCCATCATTCGTCCACCTGGACACACGGGAAACGCCTGCAAGATGGGATAAGCGATAATGATAGCAGCACTCTCAACGCTCTGGAGCTTCCGGAAAGCCATTGGCATAGGCCTTGCTGGTCTGTTTGTTGTGGCTGGTCTCTGGTATGTCAGACACCTCCAAATAAATAACGCCCGCCTGACAATCGAATGCGACAGGGCAATTCAGGTTGCGAAAGAGAATGCGGCCATTGCTGCCGAAGCCCAGAAGCAGGCAGAACGCAACGAGCAGGCCGTGGCTGAGGTTCGCAAAGCCGAAGTTGCCCGTCTGCAGAAATCCCAGAAGATCAGAGAGGACATATCCCATGCCCCGGTCACTACTGCCTGTGTTGATAGCCCTGCCATTCGTGCTGCTTTTGACGGCCTGCGCAGGACAACCGTACCCAAAGCTGCAGCTGGTCAAGACGCAACCTCCCGCTGACCTTCTGACCTGTCAGGAAGAGCCAGCTGTCCCCGAGATGAAGACCGACGCTGACTTGGCGGGATATATCATTGCGCTCGCTGATGTTGGACAGGATTGCCGGGAGCGGCTGGGCAGGGTAGGGGGGCTGGTGCGTTAATGCTGATCTGCCGCCGCTGCTGTCCCCGGTGTTGATCCGCGGGGTACAAGCTTCACCCTGACAATTTCTTCAGGCATCAGCAGCTCAAGAACTTTCCGCAGTGCGCCCATTTGCGCCCCGACGCAGAACCACCCCAGGCCTTGAGCCTCAGCATCATCGGAGGCGTATCCCAGTTCTATTGTCTCGGCATATGGATTCCGCTGGATTACCCTGACGGTTTCCTGCGCAGCCTTTGCCTGCGCCTTAAGCAGCGTCAGGATCTGGTTCACGGCGCCTTCCGGCACAGCCCTCCGCCCCGAAGACCAGCTTTTTATGGTGTCCGGCCGCACATCGAGAAATTCAGCGGCCTCCCTGTGAGAGAGGCCGCAGGACTGCAGGAGTATCTGGAAAACCGTTTCCATCAGTAATTCTTTATGTTTTCATAAGCAGCCAGGGCGCGATCGAGCCGCCCCGGTTCATCCCAGTCATACCCCCCGTTCTGCTGCGCTCTCCTGTCCCCGTTCGCAGCGCGAAGAACTTCAGCGTGATTTCTCAGGGAAATGGCTTCAAGCTCCATGTCCGATCCACCGCAGGGCGTTGTCATCGCACAGCCGCTGATATGACGAGCCGCTTCTTCGAGTTTCTGAATTTCTGTTTCGTAGGCCATCTTCAGGTCTCCTTACCTCTTGCAGGGGGCCGATCCCCCCGCGTCATGTGATTATATGTACACCAGTCGTGTACATTAAAAAAGGGGTAATCTTCACTTTCCTGAAAATATGAGTGGTTAACACAGGAATGCCCCGCCCGTAAAGTGGTTTTTAACACCATACCGCCCTTTTGCCTCCATCATATTTCCGGGCCAATCCTGAAGCAATCATCTGTTGGCCCACGTCCTTCCCGTCTGCGGTCAGGACCCGGGCATCGTACCTGCCGCTGTACTTGTCAGGCGACACATCCACCAGCACAGCGCGATCCTTCAGCAATCCCCTGACATAATCCCTGGCCTTCCGGGCAAGCTGCTTTTCCTTTTCGCATTTCCCCCGGATCTCCGGAGTATCTATACCCAGGATCCTGATCTTCGCCGAGATTATGACCCCATAAAACACCGGGAATGAGGCGTCGAAGGTATCCCCGTCGATGACCTTCTGCACGGTTGCCTGATACGGGCCCAAATAGGCCTGTGCCATAACGGGGCAGGGAATCAGCAGAAGGGCCAGGAACAGCAAGGCTTTTTTCATCTATGCCACCCTGAAGGGAATAACCTTCTTCTCCTGAACCACACTTTCCAGATGGTCCGCCCAGAACTGCATTATGTCGCGACGTTCGGGCAGGTACTTCGCCTTGTTGTATATTGCACGTACACTGTCCTGATGATGTGAAAGCTGGCACTCGATGGCGTCTCCCTGAAAACGGTTCGTTTCGTTAAGGAATGTACTGGCCAGGGTTCTGAAGCCGTGCCCGGTCATCAAGCCTTTGTACCCAAGCCTGTACAGTGCCTGGAGCATCGTATTGTTGCTCATGTGCTCCCAGAAATTCCGGCCCGGAAGTATATATGGGCTGTCTCCGGAGATCTGTTTGAGCTCCTGAAGAAGCCTGATTGTCTGCCGTGCCAGCGGCACCAGATGATCCTCCTTTGTGCCCCTTCGCTGTGCCATCTTCATTCGCTCTGCCGGCACACAAAGCAGGGCGTTTTCGAAATCAATCTCAATCCACTTTGTTTTAATAAGCTCAGAAGTTCGCAGAAAAGTTAAAGCCAGAAGCTGCAGGCCGATTTGCGTAATTTTCATGCCCCTTTCATCATATGCCGAGATGGCCTTGATTAGAGCTGGAATTTCGGATTGTTCAACAGCGGCATAGTTTTTTTTCTTGTGGGGCGTTAAGGCACCCTCGAGATCTGTGGCAGGGTTTCTTCTGCACCTCCCTGACGCGATTGCGTACCGGAAAACTGATCGAGCAATGCCAAGGCATCTGTGTGCCATGTCATGGACTCCGCGCTGTTCCATAATTCTTAAAACATTAAGCAACTCCGGAGGCTCTATAAGGGCGATGGGCGACTTGCCAAGGCAGGGGAACAAATTATTTTCCATGCGACCGAGCATGTTTTCCGCGTATTTTTCAGACCATGTGTTTTTCTGCTTTTCAAACCACTCTCTGGCAACTGATTCGAACGAATCGGCATGCGCGATCTTCTGCTGAAGGATTGTCTCTTTTTTGATAAAGGACGGGTCCCTGCCTTCGGAAAGTACCTTTCTGGCGACCTCACGCTTCCCCCGGGCCTCTGCAATCGACACTTCCGGGTACACCCCGAAGGCCAAACGCTTTTCCTTGCCGAGAAACCTGTACTTCATCCGCCAGTATTTTGCCCCTGTCGGGAACACTTCCATATAAAGCCCTCCGCCATCAGACAGTTTATAGGGCTTCTCCTTCGGCTTTGCGTTGCGGCAGGCCAGCTCTGTCAGCTTCATGGGGGCATCTCCGGGATGGGGTCATTTTTGTGCCACCGAATATGCCCCCGAATTTTTGAACTGTAAAGGGTGCCGCTGAAGCGCCATGAAGCGTACTGACAGCGATTATATGAGGTATTTACTGATTTTCTGCCCTCTGGTGACGCAACGTGAAGCGCCCTGAAATAGAGGAATGGTGGGCCCGGCAGGATTCGAACCTGCGACAACACCGTTATGAGCGGTGCGTTCTGACCGCTGAACTACAGGCCCGCCGGAAGCAGAACAGGGTTCTTGTAGCAGACACCGGCAAAAGGGTTCAAGGGTGGGTATGCACTGTTGCCGGTTTCCGGAACAGCGCATATCCGGCGTCATTCATGTCTGTACTGCTGCCGGGGGGGCATGAAACCGGGGATATCGCGGATTGCCCCGTTGGCAAGCCAGTATTCCTGCAATTTCCCTTTTGTCCCGTCGATATGGACTTCCCTGGGGTAATCTGTCCCGGGGGCACAGAGACGCTGAAATTCCGACGCAGCAAATTCGAAAGCCGTAAAAGCTGTCACAATGTCAGGAAACAGGCTCGCAGGGCGTGGCCTGTCGGAATTTTTCAGTCCAACGAAATTGCGTACAGAGTTTCCAAACAGGGTGGCGTGAAGGCGTACACTGTCCCGTCCCGCAACAAGACATCGCCGGAATTCTCCAGGCACCGGCTTTTTTGCCAACCCGCAAACAGTCTCTGCATTATTCAGTGTCTGCCCGTTTTGTGTGAGCAGGCTTGCGACTTTGTCAGCCTGCTGTACTGCTACATTCTTCAGCGCCAGCGCTTTGTCTCTGTCTTCTTCGCCTGTTTTGCGTGCGATGCCCCATGCGGTCCAGGCGGCGACCATTCCGGCGAGTTCTATGCTTGCCTCCCCTTGTTCATGCCTGCAAAGGTCCTGGAAATATGCGCATTTCACCGTGGGCGGCGCATCGTCCGGCGGAGCTGGCGGCGGAGGTTCCCGGTCCGGGAGCGTTACGCAGGAAATTTCCAGGGCGGCAACGCAGGCCACCAGGGCAGTTTTCAGATGTGACATGATGTTTTCCTGAAGTTTGCAGGTTACAGGCCCGGAGAGGCGTGTTTACTGGTAATAGACATAATCCTGACCAGGGGCAGCAAATAATTGTTTTTACATGAATTTTACAACTAAAAGATGTTTCCGGGGATGGTGACGGGACAGAAGAAGCCTTCAGGGCCTGTTAATCTTTTCCGGATAGATGTGGGAGGTATCGGAAACTTACAGGGGTTTTCTGACCGTGTTCGGGAAAAAGCCTCCGGATTACACAGCAGGGGTGTGGCAGAAGCTTTCCCGCGCGGCCCGGTCCGGGCCACAGCGAAATAAAGCGGGACTCTCCAGGTCGGAGAAGCAGGCTCTGCTGATGCTTGGTGTGATTGGTCTGGGAATAGTGATTGGTATGCACTGTACACCGGATTTTTCTTTCCGGTGTCAGCGGCTGGATGGGCCGGATCCTGATCCTGGAGCCGTGCCTGCCCTGTCCGGTCAGAAGGGGCCGGAGATTCAGGAGATCAGGAAGGGTTTACCTCACCCCACAGGTCATAGTCCTCTGCGTTGGTGATTCTGGTCTTCACCAGGTCGCCGGGTTTTAAATTCGCGCCGTCGTTCAGGAACACGTTGCCGTCGATCTCGGGCGCGTCAGCCCAGGAGCGGCCCACGGCGCCGTCTTCATCCACCTCGTCGATCAGCACTTCGATGGTGCGGCCGACCTTCGCCTGCATGCGCTTGCTGCTGATGCCCTGCTGGTGCGCCATCAGGCGGTGCCAGCGTTCTTCCTTCACTTCTTCGGGCACAGCGTCGGGCAGATCGTTGGCCTTCGCACCCTGGACAGGTTCGTATTTGAACGCGCCCAGCCGGTCGATTTCTGCCCCGGTCAGCCAGTCCAGCAGCATCTGGAAATCCTGCTCGGTTTCTCCCGGAAAGCCCACGATGAACGTGGAGCGCAGGGTCAGACCGGGGCATACCTTGCGCCAGTTTTTAATCCGATCCAGCACCTTTTCCTGATTGGCCGGGCGGCGCATGTTTTTCAGAACGGCCGGGCTGGCATGCTGGAAGGGGATATCCAGATAGGGCAGGATTTTTCCTTCCGCCATCAGGGGAATCACGTCGTCCACATGGGGATAGGGGTACACGTAATGCAGGCGCACCCACGCGCCTAGCGTGCCCAGTTCCTGGCACAGATCGAGAAACTTTGCCCGCACCTGCCGGCCTTTCCAGGCGCTTTCGGCGTATTTCACGTCAATTCCATAAGCACTTGTGTCCTGGGAGATGACCAGCAGTTCCTTCACGCCCGCGTTGACCAGGCGCTCGGCCTCGGCCAGTACCTGGTTGGCCGGGCGGCTGACCAGATCGCCGCGCAGGGACGGAATGATGCAGAACGAGCAGCGGTTGTTGCAGCCCTCGGAAATCTTCAGATAGGCATAGTGGCGCGGCGTTAATCTTAAGCCCTGGGGAGGCACCAGATCCATGTACGGGTCGTGTTTCGGCGGCACGGCCTCGTTCACCGCCTTGACCACCTGTTCATACTGGTGCGGCCCGGTGACAGCCAGCACGTTGGGATAATGGTCCAGGATGGAATTTTTGTCCGCGCCCATGCAGCCGGTGACGATGACGCGGCCGTTCTCGCGCATGGCCTCGCCGATGGCGTCCAGCGATTCCTGTTTCGCGCTGTCCAGAAAGCCGCAGGTGTTCACCAGCACCACGTCGGCCCCGTCATAGTCGCCGGAGATCTGGTACCCCTGCGTGCGCAGCTGGGTCAGGATCCGTTCCGAATCCACCAGTGCCTTGGGACATCCCAGGCTGACGATTCCGACTTTGGGTGCGAGTGCGCTTGATTTGCTCATAACCCCTTCCATACCAGGAAAGTAAAGAAATGTGCAGCTGAATCTGAAACGTGTTGACGGCGGAAAGCAGGATATGCCAGCATTCGGGCATGAGTTCGATGCGCACCCTGTCCTGTTTGTGGTGGCGGGCCCTGACATAAAGGCCCGGCGAATTTTCTTGTCCTAAAAACCAGTCCGCAAGGGGCCGCCAGATGGCAAGGCCCCTGCACGTGCATGGAATTGTTTCCGGCGGTTCTTTCAAAACCTTCAGGAGACATTGACCATGAGATCAATATTCCATTTGACCGACGCGGATTTTCAGGATCTTCATCCCGAACAGGCCCGCGCGCTGCGCCTTCGGATCGAGGCGCTGAAAGAGAACCGGAAAAAGTCAGAAGAGACGCAGGAGATCGGCGTTTTCGGAAAAATATACAGGGCCGTGAGACAGGAAGAGGCGGAGATCGAAATCCTCCACACCCTCTGCCGCCACAGGCCCGCAACCCCGGAAGCAGCCGCCCTGCCGGGTTTTGTCCCGGCCATGGCGAAGACGGTGACCAGCGGGTACCGGTATGACTGGAGCCAGCTGTATAACGCCCGGGGGTTCGTTGAGGCAAAAACGCACGGGGATGTTCTTCACGCCGTTCTGTATTTTGGTGTCTGTGCGGCCAGATACCGGGACTATGGGGAGGAATATCTGACCCACTGCGCCCGGATCAACCAGACGGCGTTTATCCAGGCTGTCGCCCACCGTCAGGCACCCTGTCCGGCGGGTGCTCCGTCGATACCCCATGTGCTGATCATGGCCATTCAGGCGCAGCTGATGGTGGCTACAACGCTGAATGATGTGGAAGCTATTGTGGGAAGAAACCGTCTGGAAGGTCAGCAGTCTCTGGGCGCCTTGCCGCTGTTGCAGGCTCTTTTCAGTCAGGGGCATCTGACGGGCGAGCACACAGAGGAAATGGACGAGACGCTGAACGACTGTATTCCGGAATACCTGGACCAGCTGCTGGCGGCCAGCCGGTACGCAGCGGCGGCGGATGTTTTTGTCCAGACCGTTACGGTGTGTACAGACCTGGTGCGGGTGTTTGGCGCCGGTGAGGCCTGCCAGGCGAAAGCCCTGGAGGTTCTGGAGGGCTGTGATGCCTCCGGGACAGAGGGACTGCGCCGGCAGATGGCTCAATGCCTGATGGCCTGCCCGTCCTTTTTCAGGATGGCCGATCCGCGCAGGATTTACGGTCCGAAATTGGTGCCGCAGTGAAAGGTGATTGGTATGTCAGCGTATCCTAGTAATACCCCAGTGCAAGGCGGGCATCCTCGGACATCATGCTGCGGTCCCAGGGGGGATCCCAGACCAGTGTGGCCTTTGCGGATGTGACGCCCTCTACCGTTTCCGCGGCCTGTTCCACCATGCCGGGCATTTCCCCGGCCACGGGGCAGGCCGGGGCGGTGAGGGTCATGTCGATGTCCACGGCTCCGCCTTCCCGGATGGTGATTCTGTAGATCAGGCCCAGGTCATAGATGTTGACCGGAATCTCCGGGTCGTGGACGGTTTTCAGGGCCGCGATGATCCGCTCCCGCAGGTCGTTTTCCGCGGGGTCAGCGGTGCTCTGTTCCGGAGTGCCGGACGGTTCTGTCATGGTATCCTGTCCGCCAGCCTGACCCTTACAGTTTCAGGCTGCGTACATACTCCTGCCGTTCCTGTTTTGCCTTGTCCAGGGCCTTGCGGGCGGCTGTGCGCTGCCTGTCCAGATCCTCCAGCGCGTCTTCCTGGGTATCCAGTTTTTTCAGGTACTTTTCAGCCACATCGCTGTCTTTTGGCACGGCCTTCAGGTTTTCCCGCAGGCGCTCCTGATCCTGTTCCAGGGTATCCATGGAGTTCTGGATCTCATCCAGTTTCCGCTGCCTGTCCTCGACGGTTGCGCTGTATTCCGCCAGTTTTGTCAGGGCCTGCCGGACCTTGTCAGACAGACGCTTTGCGGCGGCAAAGTACTGCAGCTGTCCTGTGCCCAGGTCTACCAGGTGGAAAGTCTGCAGCTGGGGCAGTTCTGTTACAACAGTGATTTTCGAGGTTTTTCCGGCCGGGACCGTATCGCGGATGCGCCAGGCGCTGTCGGTCACCTGGACCGACTTCGGATCCGGCTGTACCAGCGTCCAGCCCTCGTATTTCGGATGTTCGATCAGAACCGTGCGATCCTCTTTCGCTGCGCCGGTGACGGTGTATGTGGTGGCGTCCCGGCGGACGATGTTCAGCTGCAGGATCCCGTCGGCGATCCTGCCGTCGGCCACCAGCTCCTCTCCCGCGCCATCGCGCAGGATGCGCACCTTCTGGTCCAGCGCAAAGCTGACCATGCGGTCCTCGCCGGCGGGCAGGGGGGCCATCTGCGCATCGCCCACATAGCTGACGTCGCCACTTTTCGCGTCGCGCTCATACAGCGTCAGAACTCCGGGCGGCAGGCCCGTATCGCTGTCGTTGGTCATGCGGACGGCGGCCAGAGGGTGAGGTGAAGGCCCGGATCCCCGCACCAAAGCCAGAGGATCAGTGCCCTGTATGGCATACTGGTAAAAGGAGACGGGATCCACAGGCACGTCCCGGCTGATGATGGGCAGCAGGACCGAGTGCCCGCGGGGAACCGTCACAGGCTTTGGCATGTGGAACGTGACCTGGGTGGCGGCCTCGGCGCTGGCGGCTGCCTCAATCCTTGCAGGCATAGGCGCGGGTGGTGGGGCGGGCGCCATTTCTGCGGGGATGCCACCCTGCATTCTCATTTGTTTTTCTCTTGCGACCGTTGCAGGGGCAAGCCTTTCAACGGAAGAGGCCGAGACTTCTCCCATGGTCCTGCCAAAGGCTGCCTCTTCCGCCATGTCGCGTCCGTCCATGTCCTTGTCCATGTCCGCGTACTGCGCTGCGCCCTGGTCGACCTTTGGCAGGATGCGCCCGAAAACTTCCACGGGAACTTCAGGGCGGCTGACGTAATAGGCGTCGAACAGCTGCTGGCGGAAGGTGACCGGATTGCCCGAGGCAACGGTCAGGTCCACGTTGTTCCAGTCCTCGCCGCTCACGTTTTCCAGCACAGCCCAGCCCTGCAGCTGGCCTTTTTTCCCCTGGCCCTGCTGCGGCACGGTCAGGCGGTATGTGGTTTTCCACAGGGGCGCCTCGGCCACGTAGGCTACCCGCACGGTTCGCTCACCGTCGCCATTCAGGCGGACTGTCAGGGTGCGGCTGTCCTGTGCCGTGTCGCGGGACAGAGCCGTCAGCGCCTCGTTGACCTGGGCCTGCAGTTTGCGGTCCACAAACTCGATCGAATCCGTGTTTTCCAGGATGAACTGTTTCAGCCCGCCCACGGTCATGATGCTGAGCCGGTGCTGAAGCATGGAGCCGCGGTTGTCGGGCAGGTTCACCATCTCCGGCGTGACGGACAGGATGCGGCCGGTGAGGCTGCCCCGGATGCGCACCTCGGCCCCCCGCAGGGCTGTCAGCAGATCGGCGGGAGAATTCAGGGACTGCTGGCTGAACGGCAGGGACCGGAAGGTTTCCCGCAGGGGTTCCTTCCCGGGCAGGCTGACCTCGCCCACGTCGCCACGGTCGTCATAGACCACGATGCTTTTCAGGATGTCGTTCACCTGGTCCAGGGGGACGGACAGGGGCAGGGTGGTGTCGCCGCTGACCGTGGCCTCATACTCGAAATAGCCCACGCCGCCGGTGGACAGCATGACCCGCTTCAGGGCCAGGCCCTCGGCCCCCAGCGCCGGGAACGCCATCAGCAGGGCAGACAGGGACAGGGCGGCAGGCAGGAATGCTTTTTTCATGGGACAGATTCCGGTTCAGCAGTGAATAACCGGCGGGATCCTAGCACAGATCCCGGCGATTGTGTGACGTGGAAAGAAAGCGGACTGTCTGTGCCGTCAGGCTGTCAGTTGAACTTTTATGGCCGGGGTTGTGGGAGAAGGATTCCCGCGCTGCAAGGCTGAATATTCCTGCCAGATCAGGTGTCGTGTAACCATAAGGGGCGATCTGTGATCGGGGGAATTCCCTTTTTCCCTGTCCTGTGCCGCAATTGTTTCATCGAAAAACCAGTCATGTCTTCTGCCGCGCCAGGAGTACCAGCTGTGTTCTTTCTGGATATCAGCATGGCGGGTCAGCCTGTCCATGTCCATCCACTCATGACCGGTATTTTTGCAGGGTGTCACTGGCACCATCCTGCACCGGATGTAAATATCCATGGCCGGACCGGAAGGATTGAACATCTTTGCCACGGTACGGATTTCGAGGGCATCTGATCCGGTCAGATCTTTCAGAATTTGCGCAGCAGCCTGTTCCGGGATCTGGTCCGTTGCCGGTGCGCAGGACGGCAGTGTTATTTCACCTTTCCCACCCCGGGTGACAAGGATCCGGTTACCGGAGATCGCGATCATGTAAACAGTTCCCTGAGGCAGGGAATTGATCTGGTTGATATTTGTGAGAGTCATGGCTGTATACCCTGGCAGAAAAACCCTGTTCCTGTATGGCCGGGCCTATTACTTTCGTCCAGAATGTTTTGTCCGGGTTTTGGACTCACAGGCATTGCCGTGATATGCAGGGCCGGGCCCACACAGGATTTCCGCCATGCTGATCGACACCCACTGCCACCTGGACGACCCTGACCTCTCCGGCGATCTGGATGGCGTCGTGGCCCGTGCGTTGGCGGCGGGGGTAGGGCGGATGGTGACTATCTCCACCCACATGTCCACGCTGCCGGCCGTCCGCGCGGTGGCCGAGCGTTTCCCGAACGTGTGGTTCAGCGTAGGGGTGCATCCCCACCATGCGGCGGATGATGGGGAAATGCCCACAGTGGACCAGCTTGTAGCCGTCGCCCGCCATCCGAAAGCCGCGGGAATCGGGGAATGCGGCCTGGACTATTTCTATGAGCACAGTCCCCGGGACCAGCAGCAGGAGGGCTTCCGCCGCCATATCCGCGCCGCTCTCCAGACAGGTTTGCCCCTGATCGTCCATACCCGGGACGCCGAGGAAGACACCATGCGCATCCTGCGGGAGGAGGCGGACGGAAAGGGACTACGCGGCGTCCTGCACTGTTTCACCTCCAGCCGCTGGCTGGCGGAACAGGCGGTGGGGTTCGGATTTTACATCTCCCTGTCCGGCATTCTCACATTCAAAAAATCAGCAGACCTGCGTGAAACGGCAAAACATGTGCCGCTGGAGCGCCTTCTGGTGGAGACGGATGCCCCCTGGCTGGCCCCGGAGCCCCACAGGGGAAAAAACAACGAGCCGGCGTTTGTGGTCCACACCGCCGCCGTCCTGGCCGGACTGAAGGGAATTCCTGTGGAAGAGCTGGCCAGAAAAACCACCGAAAACGCCCTGCGCCTGTTTGACCGGATGTCCGCGCCGGCAAGTTCGTTAACCTGAAATAAACCATGCCGTGGCACGATCCGTCCTGACCGGAACTGCAACCACAGGAGGTATTCCGTGAGTGCTGATGAAGAAAAGGCTGCGGAACCATCCGTATCCGGGCCACCCTCGTCCGGAAAGGGATGGGCATGGCTGGGTGCGGTAGTGACCACAGCCGCCAGCCTGCTGTTCGGCTGGTGCCAGAAGGAAGACCGCATCTGGATAGAGGGAAGAGCAAAAAAGGAACTGGGAGATAAGGACAGGGAGCTTGAGGAAATCAGAAAAAAGGAAAAAGAGGAATCAGAAAAACTGAAAGCTGCCAAACAGAAAAACAGGGAACTGCAGCTGGTTCTTGAGGATGTGAAGCTGCGAAAGCTGGTGGATGATCTGGCCGAGGTGTCGGCAGGCTGGGACAAATACCACGCGGACAGGAAGTGGGGGCCAGAATACAGGGTGCAGATAGAGGCCATCCATGTGGCGATGGATGAGACTCTGGAGCGGATGGCCGCACTGGAATTCGGGGACCATCCTGATTTCCGGCCGGAACAGATCACCGTTGTGACCACGCTGCGCCTTGGTGTAACAGGCGAACAGCTGCGCCGGCTGGAGAATCTGCGCTGGAATCCGAAAGCGGATGTTTTGGACATTCGCCGGCAGATGATCCGGAAGCTGACGGATATTTACAACAAAAAAGGCCTGCAGGGGGTGATAAAAGACACCCGGGACGGATATACCAGATACTGGCGGGATGTTGATCTGGCTGTTGCCTCGAATGTGGACTATGCAATCAGCTATTTCAGGGATGGCAGGGTACGTGGTTTTGCAAGGCCGGAAGAAGAGCTGGTCTTTATACCGGTAATGCCAGGATTTTATAATGAGAGGCAGGGGTTTAGAGAGATTCTGGGACATGAATACGGACATATTTTCCAGGATCTCCGTCTGTCTCCGGCCAGCGTAGAGGTACCTCTGGCAATGGAGACAGCAGCAGATTTCCAGCTGTACCAGAGCCGCAAGAGGCTTGAGGGCAATGGTCTGAAGGAGGACGGGACATGGCGTGATTTTCTGGGCCGCCAGGGAATCCTGGACGGGTGGTTCTTTGTCCCCGGATCAGGATATTCCTGCGTCGATCCTGTAATTTACCAGCATATGACGGCATATCCGCTGGCGCTGGTGGTGCAGGCAGCTCATGGTGAAACTCCGGAGCAGCGCCTGCAGGAGCTGGATTTCACCTTTCTGCAGGAAGCCCTGTCAGCCATCAGGAAGCGCCAGTGCGAATTCCTGGAAACGCCCCCGAAAACCATGATGGCGCAACTTGCCGGGAAGCCCCGGACAAGATATGGGGATGCTGCGACGGACTGGCTGATGCTGGCCCGGACCCCGAAGGGTTCTGACATGGCCATGTCTGTACTTTTTCTGATGCAGCGGCACGGTCTGGTAGACCCGGCATACCAGAATGTTCTGTATGGCGTGACTACGCAGATCTGCAGTGTGAAGGACGATTCCCGTGACCGGTGGGGCTATAACTGCGAATATGTCGAGGCCCCTGATCCTGCCAGGGGGCCCAACCCCAAACCCTGAGAGGCCGGTCATGGTGGGCGCAGCAGGGCTCGAACCTGCGACCCGCTGATTAAGAGTCAGCTGCTCTACCAACTGAGCTATGCGCCCGCCGATCCCCTCCATAACCCTGACTGCGGTGGTCAACTGCCACGTCACTGCGGTCCTCAGATCCTCACGTACTTCCGTGTACGCTCCGGTCTTCCGTTCCTCGTTCCTGACATTTGCCTCACCGCAGCGGGTTCTGCGGGGGATCCTGATAAACTCCGGGACCGGTCTTGTATCAGACATGGCAGGACAGAGTCTATATGGTCGTGAGGCCCTGGGCGAAGTCCAGGATGTCCCGTGCGATGGGGGCGGCGACCGATGATCCGCCGCCGCCGTGTTCCACGATGACACAACAGGCCATGCGCGGCTTGTTCAGGGGGGCATAGCCTGTGAACAGGGCATGGTCGCGGGACGCCCATTCCAGCTTGTCGTTGCTGATAACGCCGCGGGCACGCTCGGCCATGGTGATGCGTCGCACCTGGGAAGTTCCTGTCTTGCCACCCATTTCCCGGCCGGGTGTTCTGATCTGTGAGCCGCGGGCTGTGCCCCGGGCGTCCTGGGTGACCGCTCGCAGGCCCTGCATGACCAGGTCCAGATGGTCCGGATCCAGGCCCATGTCAGGCCATTCGGGCAGGAGGGGGGGCTCCCCCTCAATCTCCCGGATCACGCGCGGAACCACAGCCTTCCCGCCGTTGGCCAGCCGGGCCATCATGGCGGCAATCTGCAGGGGGGTTGCCAGCACATATCCCTGGCCGATGGCGGACACCAGCGTCTCGCCCTGCTGCCAGCGTTCCCCGAACCGGTTGCGTTTCCAGGCCTGGGTGGGAATGGCGCCGTCCTTTTCACCCGGAAGATCGATTCCCAGCTTTTGCCCCAGGCCAAAGCGATTGGCTATGGCCGCCATGCGGTCAATGCCCGTTTTCTGGGCCACGTCATAGAAGAACACGTCACAGGACTGGGCCAGGGCATCCACCATGTCCAGCGATCCGTGGCCTTCCCGCCGCCAGCAGTGAAAGCGGTGGCTGCCCAGGCTGACGTGTCCGGAACAGTGGACCCGGTGACGGGCGCTGATGGTGCCGGCGTCCAGACCGGCCAGACCCGTCATCATCTTGAATGTGGAGCCGGGGGCATACTGGCCTGCAATCACCTTGTTGATCAGGGGGTGGGCCGGATCCCGGGCAAGTTCCTGCCAGCTGGCGGCGGACAGGCCTTTGGCCAGGAG
>JALYJY010000003.1 GCA_030775045.1 Pseudomonadota bacterium
CTGGGGCAGGGTGCAGCTGATGCAGCCGTGCAGATGTTCCTGGGACGCAGACTCTCCCCCAGGCAACGCCAGAGGCTTGGTAATCCTGAAACTCTAATAGCACTGCCGGCCGTCAGGCAGTTTGCAGAAGCTGTTACAGGCGATCCGGATTCTTTTGACAGGGCGCTTGCAGACTGGGCCATAAAAGGGCTCGAGAACATTGAATCTGGCTATTCACCTTTCGATGGGCCTGATTTTGAACGATTCCAGGCAGAATCCCACCAGGCCGAGGAGGCCACCCGGCTGGAAAATCTTGCCCTGCTGCAGATGGATCTGGAGCAGGCCCGTCTGGGCAACCAGCGCTGGGAGGGGCAGGCGGGACCCGGCCAAGGGTTCAGGATCACAAGGATTCCTGCCCCCTGAAAGGACATTTCCGGAAAGAAAATCTCCACAGGCGTGGATAATTGTTATTTGGTTTCATAATTTTATGGCTGTATAAACTATTGGAGTACCCGGCAAGGAGTAAAAAATGGAACAGCCCTACAGAGCCCCCATGCACTTCAAAAAATTTTCCCGCGCTTTGGGACGACTTGTTTCAGGAGTACCTGAAACAGCCATAGAAGAATTTCGGGGAAAAAATATTACTGATGCACAGATAGAGGCACTGGGCAAGCCTGAGGAAATGCAGGGAAGTCCCCATGTTATCCGCTTTGCTGAAACTGTTGTCAGGGATCCAGCAGGATTTTCTCCCAAACTTGTCATGTGGGCTGCAGCAGGTCTTCTGCATGTGGAAGAGATAAAAGCTCACATGGAAGAGATAAAGGCTCTGGAGCGTGATCTGAAAAGACACGGCTGGGGTGACAGAGATTGGACTGTTGATCGTACAGCCGGAATGGAGACCCAGTCAGTATCCGGCTCTGTCGGGAAAGGTCAGCTTGTCAGGCTGCCTGCTCCGTCTGTGACTGGCTGGCATTCTGGTAATGGTTCCAGACGTATGGAGCTTGTGGCATAAGGGGTTGATGGACCTTGTACCTTCAGCTTCCGGACAGGGCCTTTCTGAAAAGGCCTTGTCTCCCTGCATCCATGCCGTGAACCGTCTGACGTCCACCATTGTCGAGGTGGTGGTGCAGGCTCCACTGGCCGCGTGGAATTTTCAGCCTGGCCAGTTTTTCCGTCTGCAGAATTATGAAGTTTATGTCCCTCGTGCGGAGGGATCGCCTTTGGTCATGGAAGGACTGGCCCTGACCGGCGCCTGGGTGGACCGGGAGAAGGGTCTGCTGGGCCTGATCGTGCTGGAAATGGGCGGGTCGAGCCGCCTGTGCGCCCTGCTGAAGCCGGGCGAGCCTGTGGTGTTGATGGGCCCCACTGGCACGCCCACGGAAATTCCTGAAAACGAGACATTGTGCCTGGTGGGTGGCGGGCTGGGCAACGCCGTGCTGTTTTCAATCGGGCAGGCGGCCCGGGCCAAGGGGTGCCGGGTGCTGTACTTTGCCGGCTACCGGACGCCGCAGGACCGTTACATGGTGGAGCAGATCGAGGCTGCCGCGGACGTGGTGGTTTGGTGCTGTGACCAGGCGCCCGGATTTATGCCGGACAGGCCGCAGGACCGGGCTTTTTCCGGAATGAATATCGTCGCTGCCATGGAAAAATACGCCTCGCTATCCTGTCATCCTGAGCGCAGCGAAGGATCTTTCTTCCAGAAAAAAGATCCTTCAGTCGCTACGCTCCTTCAGGAGGACATCAGGGGAGAAATGGATATCCCCCTGTCCGCTATTGACCGTATGATCGTTATCGGTTCGGACCGCATGATGGCAGCGGTGGCTCAGGCCAGGCACACGGTGCTGAAGCCGTATCTGAAGGACCATCATCTGGCCATCGGCTCGATCAACAGCCCCATGCAGTGCATGATGAAGGAAATCTGCGCCCAGTGCCTGCAGCGCCATGTCGACCCTGTGACGGGCGAGGAAACGGTTGTGTTCAGCTGTTTCAGCCAGGACCAGCCGCTGGATGTGGTGGACTGGGCCTGTCTGCGCGATCGTCTGGGCCAGAACAGCCTGTCTGAAAAACTGACAGACCTGTGGGTGAAAAGAAGCCTGGAACACACTACATAAAAAGCCGACGGTGTGTTAGAAACGCTGTCAGTCCTGTCCTGCAGAGAGTGTGCCGCCATGAAAAATGCTGTCATTGCCGGTTATGTCCGCTCCCCGTTCCATCTGGCAACGAAGGGAGATCTGGCGAAGGTCAGGCCCGATGACCTGGCAGCGCAGGTGGTGAAAGGTCTTCTGGACAAGACAGGCGTAGATCCAGCGGCCATCGAGGACCTGATCCTGGGCTGTGCGTTCCCGGAAGGGGAGCAGGGCCTGAACGTGGCCCGCCTGATCGTGATGCTGGCCGGGTTTCCCCGCTCGGTGGGCGGGGTCACCGTCAACCGCTTCTGCGGCTCATCCATGCAGGCCATCCACATGGCGGCCGGAGCCATCGCCACAGGATCGGGCGAGGCGTTCATCTGTGGCGGCATCGAGAGCATGACCCGTATTCCCATGATGGGCTTTAACCCGCTGCCTAACCCGGCGCTGGCGGAAAAGGAGCCGGGCGCCTATATGCCCATGGGTATCACGGCTGAAAACCTGGCGAAGAAATTCGGTTTTTCCCGCAAGGACCAGGAAGCATTCGCCGTGGAAAGTCACCGCAAGGCCGCCCAGGCCCGCCTCGAAGGTCGCCTGAAGGACGAGATCATTCCCATTGCCACTCCCGATGGAAAGATTGTCAGCGAGGATGGCTGCATCCGTCCTGAGACGACACTGGAAGTCCTGTCCACCCTGAAGCCGGCCTTTGACGCTGCGGGTACCGTGACGGCGGGAACCTCGTCGCCGCTGACCGACGGCGCATCGGCGACCCTGGTTGTCAGCGAGGACTTCGCAAAGGCCCACAAGCTGAAAATCCTGGCGCGGATCAAATCCATGGCCGTGTCCGGCTGCGATCCGTCCATCATGGGCTACGGGCCTGTTCCAGCCTCACAGAAAGCCCTGAAGCGGGCCGGCATTACAGTCAAGGATCTGGACGTCATTGAATCGAACGAGGCGTTTGCCGTGCAGGCCATGACCGTGAACAGGGAGATGGGCTTTGACATGGCGAAGGTAAATATCGACGGTGGAGCGGTGGCTCTGGGCCACCCTCTGGGCGCCACGGGGGCCCGCATCACCGGCAAGGCCGCCGCCTTGTTGCAGCGCACAGGCGGAAAGTTTGCCCTGACCACCCAGTGCATCGGCGGCGGGCAGGGCATCGCAACGGTGCTGGAACGGGCGTAACTACTTTTCATCGAAAATGCTTGCTGCATGTAATTGCGCATGCACAATGATTTGCAGGCAAAATAATCTGGTGGGATTTTTATATGTTCGATGTATGGCTTCGCAACCAACCCCTGAAGCGCAGTCACAGCAATCCAGCCAGGGATCGTATTTTTGAGGGATGGATGAATTCCCTCAAGTCCAGGGTTGTTGCCACAGGCCTTCTGGCTGTTCTGGGCGGCTCAGGCCTGGAGGGATGCTATCCCAGCGGCACCCATACAGAAACCTGGGGACCTCTCATAACAGATGCCAGTCCTCAGGTGCCGGATTCCGGCTTTGTGGATGGCGGTTCTGGTACGGATGCTGGCCGTCCGGATTCAGGTCCTGACGGAGGATCCGGTACTCCGGACGCAGGAATGGATGGCGGAACGCCAACAGTCTGTTCGCCTACAGATGCTGTGCATCCCGGGATTGACCCGCGGGATGGTACTTTGGGTCTTTTTGATCCATGCGGGACCCGGCAGGAACTGTGGGGGTATACCATTCACGAGGTGCGCAGCAGATGCTGGCAGACAAATTCTTCCCTGAGCAAGGAGGCTGCCTGGGCCATTACACGCGGGGATATGGACCGGGCCAATTTTCTGAAAGCAAATACTATCAGGCTTCCTACAGAAACTTCCTATACCGTGGGCTGGTATCTGACCGCAGCTGAGGCCCAGGATCCAGACAAGATACAGAAGTACAATGACAAGGTCTGGACAATCCGGACACAGATCGATTATGCCCGACAGCTCAAAATGAGGGTCCACATTACTCCCTGGGATGTGGCAGTCCTGGAACAGAACGAAGGGGTTCCATCTCCTGCATCTGATGGCCATTTCATGGCCATGGTCCGGCTGACCTATGATGACGACGTCATCTATGATCTGGGGAATGAGTATAAAAACACATTAAATTACCGTACGGACCTGCAGATCTTTGTCCAGAGATGGCAGCAGGCCGCACGCGCTGGTCACGTCATCCGGCGTGAGGAAGACCGTATCAACGCTGAAAGGCGGGCTGCAGGCATAATTGAGCCGGTCAAGCGCCACCTGCTGGTTATTCCTGGACTGCACTGGTGGTCACGGGATGCCAACTTCCTTCTGCTGCTGAAAATCAAACTGCCCAGCCACCTCAACTGCAACGAGGCGGATCCCCTGACGGCGGCCGGCTTTCATCCGTACAACCGGATCATGCACTGGGATGGCACGACCCGGGTCCTGGAAGACCATCTCCGGATTGGTACAGATCCTCATGGCATGCTCGCTTTTATGAGCGAAGGTGGTATTGATGAAGTCGACATGATCATGGAATCCTGGCTTGAGTTTGTAAAACTCAACGGGGGCCAGAGGAAACTCGGGCCGGACGGCGGTTTTCTGGAGGGGCCTTCCATTGATGCCGGCTATCTGTGCAGTGCCACTGTTGATGGCGGCACATCCTGTAATCACAGGCCGACAGCAGGTTTTTACGCGTTCAGTCTGATCCCAAGGCCGGGGTGCCATCCCGCCATGTACGAGGAAAGACCGGTGGGGGTATACGTTCCCACGTCCTACGGGATACAGGCTGAATGCGTCGTCAACGGGACATGTTCTCCCCAGTCTGCAATGACAGGCCAGACTGTCAGCGGACCCGTGGACGGCGGGATCAGCACGCTGTTCAGGCCGCATGGACCAGAGGAAGCCCCGGGCTATCATCTTCTGGATGCCAGCGGCAACCCGATCCTGGAAACGGACATCCGTCCTTGGGCCGGGCTGGAAGCAGCCGCGCAGAGCCAGACCTTTGCCGGAGCCAGCTATTACATGATGCACAGGCAGACAAAGGATGGGCCCTTTGTGCCCATCACACGGACATCCGAGGATGTGCCCCTGTGCAATCCCGCCTGGCGTGATGGTATCACGTTTCCCCTTCCGGACGGCCCGATACTCCGGCTGCAGCAATAGAACAGATTTCCTGTATAAGCTGGAAATCCTCTCCTTCAACGGGCTCAGGATGAGGATTTCCAGCGTCAGTATCATCCTCATGGTGAGCCTGTCGAACCATGAGGCGAAAGGGCTGTACAGGAAGCCCGCCTTACATCGGCGGATTGATCTTGCGGCCAGAGACCATGCGCAGGATCAGGCCGACGACAAACAGGACCAGGAAAACGACCGCCAGGATCTGGGCGATCTGGGCAAAGGTACCGGCCAGGCCGCCAAAGCCCAGAACTGCAGCTATGACAGCCAGAATGAAGAACGCAACAATATAGTACAACATCGCAACCTCCCTGATTGTATTTATTAGAGGACAGGTGGATGCACACTGAAAGATTGTGCATTCCCTGATTATACTCCTCTCCGGCAGGGATGCGCAAGCTGCCCATATGGATTAGCCACTGGATTTTTTTTAATACAAGTGCTTGATATAAATGGCTTTTTCTAAAATCCCAGCAGTTCTGCAACCTTGTCCTCGACAGAAATTTCACCTTTTTCCACGATCTTTCCGGCAAAAGCCCGGCCGGCATCCCCAGGAAGGCGGACCGGCTGGCCACCGGTGGATGGCTGCTCGCGAACAATCCGGACCAGATCACTGGCGGTTTTTCTGAATGTCTCGAGATCTGTCAGCAAGTCTGGCCGGAAGGCCAGGATGAAAAAGCCCCAGTCCTTGTTGTATGTCTCGAAATCACAGTACCCCGCGCCCACCAGCGGGCCGCAGAGCATCTCCACCATCATGCCCAGGCCTGAGCCCTTGTGCCCCCGGTCAAAGGGCAGCAGAGCACCGCGCATAGCTGCGTCCGGGTCTGTTGTGGGATGGCCGTTCCTGTCGATAGCTACGTTTTCAGGAATGGCCTCGCCCCGCATTTTTGCCAGAACCAGCTCGTACCAGGTGATGGCCGATGTGGCCATATCGAACACCAGCGGCTCGCCCATCGTGGGAAAGCCAAAAGCGAGGGGATTGGTGCCAAACAGCGGGGTTTTCGTACTGAATGGAGCCGTGGAGCCGGGAGAACGGGCCATCACCAGCCCGATCATGCCGGCCTTTGCGAGCCTCTCCGCATAGAATCCCAGGGCGCCGGTACTGGTGTAAAAGCTATTGACGCCCACCAGGGCGAAACCATTCTTCTGGCCGATCTCCACAGCATGGTCTGTCGCGATCTGCGCCGCGTAAAAACTGGGTTGTCGGTGTGCGTTGATGAGAACAGACACAGGTGTTTTGCGGATAATTTCCAGGTCACCTTCGGGTCTGACGCTCTGCAGGTTTTCCTTGCCCAGCAGTTTCAGGAGCCCCTGGCCATTCTTGCCGTGCATCTCGGCCCACAGCATCACCTCGGCACAGCGCTGTGCGACTTCTGCAGGGAAATATTGCTGCAGAAAAGCAAGGAGTTTTTCTTCGAGAAGGGGGAAGGTGACTGTTTTCATGGTTTCTCCGGAATTTCCTGTTTCGGAATATTCCATTTATGTTCCGCTCTGTACTATGATTGTCAGGCCACAGGCAAGGGGAGCAAACGTTTCATGAGAAAAATATCTGTCATTGTTCTGGGAATTCTGCTGGTCCTGAATACTTTTGCTGTCCAGGCATATGGAAGGGTTCTGGATGATACCATCCGGCAGAAGTTCATCGGCTGGACGGAATGGATCTATGATGTCCGCTTCAATAACCATGAAAAGCAGGCCCTGTTACAGACGCTTGAAAAGGACTGGCACAGTTCTGACCCGGAGGATGTGGAAGGCGTGCAGCTGTTCCTGCAGCTTGTGGATGAAAAAGACAGTACGCCGGCGGAACTTCTGCCTGTGCTGAGGGCAAAATACTATACGGCCTTCATGAATTTCATGGGCCAGAACCCGGAAAACGATCCGGATATGGATGTGATCAGGGGGGCCTATGACCGCCAGCACGGGTTTCTTGTTCCTGGAAACATGCCGCTGACCCGGGAGCTGGCAGACAATTACGCCCGGTTTGTTTCATTCATTCACCGGGAAGCCAGCCACGGCAGGGTTGTCTATAACAACCGGGATCTTGTGAACCAGCTGATGGCCAATTTTCCGGCCCTGAATACTGAAGAGCAGATGCAGCTTTCCGAAATGGTGATGAATGGCTGGGCGCAGATTGACTATGGATGGAAGCGGGCGTCCGACGCGGAAAAAGATGAAGCCAGACGGCAATGGATCCAGATTCTGGAAAGCCAGGAGGCTGCAGAAACACCATCAGCCCGGGCCATTTCCAGACCCTGAAACAGGCTCCGGTTTCTGCCGGCCATGACAGTGGATGTTCTGATCATCGGTGCGGGTGCGGCGGGGTTGATGTGCGCCCTGACGGCGGGGCAACGGGGGCGGTCTGTCCTGCTGCTGGAGCATACCGATAAAATCGGCGAGAAGATCCGCATCTCCGGCGGCGGGCGGTGCAATTTTACCAACATACACACTGCGCCTGACCGCTATCTGTCAAACAATCCGCATTTCTGCACCTCGGCCCTGCGGCGCTATACGGCGGCGGATTTCATCCGGCTGGTGGAAAGCCACGGCATTCCGTACCACGAGAAGACTTTGGGCCAGTTGTTCTGCGACCGGTTTTCGGCCGACATTATCGATATGCTGTTGCGCGAATGCGCCCGGGGCAAGGTTGAGATCCGCACATCCACCAAAGTGATCAGCGTAGAGAAAACTGACGGCGGCTTTTTCGTCCAGACATCGGGCGGCCCTGTCCAGGCATCGTCCCTGGTCATCGCCAGCGGCGGCCTGTCCATTCCCAAAATCGGCGCCAGTCCTTTTGGGTACGACATCGCCCGGCAGTTCGGGCTGAACATCATTCCTACGCGGGCGGGTCTGGTGCCTCTGACCTTTGATCCGGCGCTGCTGGCCTGGACAAAGGACCTGAGCGGCGTATCGGTGGATCCTGTGCGGGTCCACAGCGCCGGCGGCAAAAGCTTTGACGAGGCCATGCTGTTCACCCACCGCGGCATCAGCGGCCCGGCGGTGCTGCAGATTTCATCTTACTGGCTGGAAGGGGAGGAGATTGCAATCAACCTGTCTCTAGGCCAGAATGTGCTGGCGTGGCTGAAAGAGCAGCGCCGCGAACAGGCCAAAGTCCTGCTGCACAATGCTCTCTCGGGCCTGCTGCCCAAGCGTCTGGCCCAGCGGATTGTGGATGATCTGGCCGTGGATGGCCGCATGGCGGATTTGTCCGACAAGATTCTGCAGCACATCGCCCGACGCATAGAACAGTGGCGCGTCAGGCCAGCGGGCAGCGAAGGCTATCGCACGGCCGAGGTCACCCTGGGCGGCGTGGATACCGACGTCATTTCCTCAAAAACCTTTGAGTGCAAAAGCGTGCCAGGTCTGTATTTCATTGGTGAAGTTCTGGACGTCACCGGCCACCTGGGCGGTTTTAATTTCCAGTGGGCCTGGTCGTCCGGCCACTGCGCCGGGCTGGTGGTATAAGGGCTGGCCAAAGAGAACACCCTTCGTATTGACAATAAATATATTGCGCATTAATCCTTTAGATTGCAATTATGTTTAATTTAAACTTTAGGAGGAAATGGCCATGTTCCCACAAAATTTTACACAAGCCCTTAAAAGAAAGGGCTTTCTGGGGATAACCCTTTGCATTACGGCCACCACTCCCGCCTGCTCTCATTTTGTGGACGATGGTCTGGTACGCCCTTCAGCCGGGGACAAGGTGACCTATACGGTTGGATATGCAAAGCCTCTGGATCTGGGGGAAGATAAAGAACTGACGACCGAAGCCGCCGCTGCCTTGGTTGCCATAGCGCGGGTGGCCAGACTTTCGCACCACTCGAGAATCTCATGCCTTCCTGACGGTGGGCTTGATCTGTTGTTTCCCAAAGAGATTTCTCGCAGTACACCCCAGGAGATTAGCGGCGATCCAGAGAAAAGGGTAAATGCTTTTTCGTGGATCCGCGTCAGCGGCGAGGACAACACCAGTATTCAGGCACTGTGTGTGGAGGTCAGGGGCGACAACGGCTCTGACCCAAAGTGTATCAGCAGGGAGCCACCCAAAAAAGCCCCGCATCCGCACATACCTTCGGGTCTGTACGGGACAATCAAGGGCAATCGGGAAGGTGCCTGTAAAGACTATCCTGGAGCAGTGTTCGAGATCGAGGCCGAAATCGAATCCCGGGCCCTGGCACCAGTAAACGGCACTCCAGCAAAGACTGCCCATCCTTCGTCAGGACAGGTTGCCGCGCCCTGAAGCCTGTAGAGGCTTGAGAATTCTTCTGATGAACTCATTCTCCAGCAGATCTTCTTCTTTTTCAAATACAAAGGCTTTCCAGCCCTGGTTTTGGGCGGCAGCGACGTTTTTCGGGTCGTCGTCAAAGAACAGAACGGTGTGGTCGCTGGTCAGCCCAAGTTCCTGATTGATCTTCCGGAAATAGGTGGGGTCGTGTTTGATCACGCCGAGTTTTCCGGAATAGTAAATATCTTTGAAGTGGTCTTTGAAACCCGCCGCTTCCCACAAATACTTCGCCCGGTACTTTTCCTGATTGGTGGCGATGTACAGGTGAACGCCGTCGATTTTTGAAAGTTTCTTCGCCACATTCAGTACGGAATGATTCACCACGGCATCGTTCTGGAACCAGTAATCAATAAAGGTCTGGACTGGCCCATGGTAACCCAGCTGAGGCATAAATTCTTCCAGAGCCTCCACCAGATCCCGCCGCCCCACAATCACGTCCAGAAAAGGACCCCCGAAAAACCGGGTGCTCATGACCTCCGGGTCAATACCCAGATCCTGCTTCACGTACTTGTCCCACCGGTTCCGCACCGCCGGATTGGCATGAAACCAGTTGATCAGAACGCCATCGACATCGAAAAAGATGTGGGTCATGTCCTTGCTCCAATATGTCATCCCGGCCTCTGAGCCGGGATCCAGTTTTTTTAACCACACCCCTATTTCACGCCGCGCAAGCGCTGGCGCTGCAGGTCACCGGGGTGACGGAAGAAAAGAGGCCCTGCCAATAACATCCCTAATAAAACTGGCTTTCCTGGCTGTATAGGTCTTGCGGTCGTCAGGGGCGAGTTCCTGGGCCAGTTTGAGTTTCAGGGCCTCGTAGTCCTGCGCAGTCTGGGGATGGGCACGCAGGTAATCGCGGAAAAGAAGGCACTCTTTCCAGAACGCAGAATCCAGAGTGGTCAGTTTCAGATATACCGTCCGGCACTCCTCGGGGCCTTTGGCGAACAGGACGTGCTCGCCTTGCGGGTCCGGACAGCCACGATTGTGCCAGTCGCTGGAGATCAGCGCAGGCTCATGCCGGGGAATAACGACCAGAGAGGGAACCGCCACCATCATGTCCAGCACCGGCTTGGCCACAATACCGGGAATGGCCGTGCTGCCGATATGCTCCGCCGCCAGAAAATCCGACCCCAGCAGAGCCCCCAGCGCCGCTGCTTCCTCTCTGAACACTTCCACCCACGCCGGGCTATGCGGTACCAACCGTATGGTTCCGCGTGCCAGGCCGAGGATGTTTTTCTGTCTCATAGAGAAATTTCTTCTTCAGAATAATTATATGTTTCTGCAAATCCTGAAAAATTTATAGAGGAAGAGATACGAGATTTAACATTTTCAACATAACAATAGGTTGGTCCAGCCGATAGCCTGTAGATCCAGTCATGGGAGTACAGAATACCGGATATAAAATGATAGTTAGCATCCAGAAAAATTGTTGTAGGAACAGTGTTGCCACTCTGTTTTTGTACTTCGAGTTTTTTTAAGAATTCAACTTTATGATAATTATGATCGATTGAATTGAAGGTGACTTGAAGATCTCCCATTCCATATAGTGCCCGAAGAATCTCCGGCAGCGTTTTATCCGATATTCGCCAATCAAGGTTTTTTCCATTAATGGCTAATATAAAGGGTTCAGATTCAGAACATATGCCTTTTTTAATCCATTTATTATACTGTTCTTTTTTATGTCCCAAACCTTGAGTTACTCGTAGGACATTGCGATCATGATCTATACTTTGGGCTGTGCCGTCCCATTTAAACTCTGGAATAGAATCTGGTAAATTCACCTTTCCTCGGGTTGGTAAATAACATTCTATCCAAACTTTGATTTTTCCATTCTCTATACAAAGATCAGGCCTCTCATCATCAGGACTAGATATAAGCTTATATCCATGATCCAGTAGCTTAACCCCCAAGGTCATCTCCCAAAGCAAAGGGTCAAATTTTGCTTCGTTAGTTAAAAATTCCCTTTGAAAATTGGGAGGAGCATAAGGCTTATATTTTTCCCAGTATGATTCTACTATTTGTTTGTATCCGGGGGGGGCCTTTTTAATAAGGCACTGACAAGAAAAACTAAAATTTCCATAGCTTTCATTCAGCAGCATGAGTTTTCCATTTATTTCTTCTTCAAATACGACCTTGGGTATTTGCCGATGTAGCTGCGTTTCACCTTCACCACATCTTCGGGCGTTCCCGCGGCGACGATTTCGCCGCCGCGGGTGCTGCCCCTTCGGGGTCAGAATGATCGGCGTGGCTCAACGAGCTCACCCTGAGCGTGTCAAAGGGTGAGGGAACAGATGCCTTCAATCCGTTTAACGATCTGTATTTTCCTTGATTTTATCGCCCAGGTCTTTCACGCCATCGCCCAGACGTTCGCCGGGGGTTTTATCATCCAGTTCTTCAATGGCTTTTCCCGGGCCCTCAGGCAGGGCATCAACAGCATCGCCAATACGTTCACCTGTTGTGCGATTATCCGGCATGGTCAAAAACCGATAGCCAAAAAATGCAATCACGACAAGAAGAAGAATAACCAGAAGGGTTTTCATATTACGGTTCATGATTTTGTCCCCTGAAATTTGACGTTGAACAAGCGTATGTCAAAGAACAGATCCTGACAAGTGTATTCAGGGGCGGATTGTCTGCTGGCGCCCTCTGATCAAATTCCCGGATTCTGGTGGTTTCGTTTACCACTCACCCTTCGACAGGCTCAGGGTGAGGCGGTTAAACAGGCCCAAAATCCTTATCCTGAGCCTGTCGAAGGATAGAGGATTTTCACGCAATCCACATTTATGCAAAGGCCCACCAGAGGGAGGGGTAATTTACTTGTTCAAGATATTCTTCAGATATTTCCCCGTATAGCTCCGCTTCACCTTCACCACATCCTCGGGAGTTCCCGCGGCGACGATTTCGCCACCGCCGGTGCCGCCTTCGGGGCCCAGGTCGATGATCCAGTCGGCGGTCTTGATCACTTCCAGGTTATGCTCGATCACCAGCACGGTGTTGCCCTGGTCGACCAGCGTGTGGAGCACTTCCAGCAATTTGCGCACGTCCTCGAAATGCAGGCCCGTGGTGGGTTCGTCGAGAATGTACAGCGTGCGGCCGGTGGCACGCTTTGACAATTCCTTGGACAGCTTTATCCGCTGCGCCTCGCCGCCCGACAGCGTCGTCGCCTGCTGGCCGATCCTGATATAGCTGAGGCCCACGCGCACCAGCGTTTCCATCTTGTCACGGATGCCCGGCACGGCTTTGAAAAACTCCGCACCGTCTTCCACCGTCATGTCCAGCACATCGGCGATGGACTTGTCGCGGTACAGAATTTCCAGCGTTTCGCGATTGTACCGCTTGCCGTGGCAGACGTCGCACGTCACGTACACATCGGGCAGGAAGTGCATTTCGATTTTGATGACGCCGTCGCCCTGGCAGGCCTCACACCGGCCGCCCTTCACGTTAAAGCTGAACCGGCCGGGGCCATAACCGCGCGCCTTGGCCTCAGGTAGCCCTGCGAACCAATCCCGAATAGGTGTGAATGCGCCGGTGTAGGTGGCAGGGTTGGACCGCGGCGTGCGGCCGATGGGGGACTGGTCGATGTCCACAATCTTGTCCAGAAATTCGGCGCCTTTCAGATCGTCATGCTCGCCCGGATGCTCGCGCGATCCCATGACTTTACGGGCGAGGGCTTTGTAGAGAGTTTCAATGACCAACGTGGATTTGCCACCGCCGGAGACTCCCGTGACGCAGGTGAACGTGCCCAGCGGGATTTTCGCCGAGACATTTTTCAGGTTGTTGGATCGTGCGCCGACCACCTCCAGAAACTTTTCACCCTTGCGGCGCCTGGCGGGGAGGGGGACTTGCCGCTCACCCGTCAGGTATTGTGCTGTGAGGCTCTTCTTGTTTTTCATCACCTGGTCCGGCGTGCCCTGCGCCACCACCGTACCGCCGTGGACGCCCGCGCCGGGGCCCATGTCGAGCAGGTAATCGGCGGTGCGGATGGCGTCCTCGTCATGCTCGACCACAATGACAGTATTACCCAGATCGCGCAGGTGTTTCAGCGTTTCCAGCAGGCGGTCGTTGTCGCGCTGATGCAGGCCGATGGAGGGCTCGTCCAGCACATACAGCACGCCTGTGAGGCCTGAGCCGATCTGCGAGGCGAGGCGGATGCGCTGGCTCTCGCCGCCCGACAACGTGCCCGAGGCACGGTCAAGCGCGATGTAATCCAGGCCCACGTTGTTGAGAAAGCCGAGGCGCTCGTTGATTTCTTTCAGAATGCGCACAGCGATTTCCTTGTCCCGGGCGCGCAGGTGTTTCGGCACCGCGGCGAACCAGGCGGCGGCGTCCTTGATAGATTGCGACGTCGCCTCGGAGATATTTTTGCCGGCCACTTTGACAGCCAAGGCTTCGGGTTTCAGACGATGGCCGTTACACACGTCGCAGTGTTTCGAGGACTGGTACCGCGCCAGGTCTTCCTTGACGCTCTGGCTGTCGGTTTCTTTCCAGCGGCGGGCCACGTTGTTGACCACGCCTTCAAAGGGCTTGTTGGTTTCGAACGCGCTGGTGCCGCCGTCATAGCGGATAGGCACAATCTCATCACCCGATCCGTACAGCACGATCTGCCGCTGGTTTTCTTTCAGATCGTGCCAGGGCTTGTGCATGCTGAATTTGAAATGCTTCGCCACGCCCTCCAGTGCCTGCAGATAAAAGCCGCCGGCGAAGGGCGTCAGCACGCCTTCCTGCAGGGATTTTTTGTCATCGGAGATCATCAGCTCGGGATCGAAATACAGCTTCTCACCGAGGCCGTCGCAGGCCGGGCAGGCGCCGAACGGATTGTTGAAGGAGAACAGGCGCGGCTCGATTTCCTCGATGGTAAAACCGCTGACCGGACAGGCGAACCTGGAGGAGAACAAAGTCTCTTCGTTCGTGTCCGCATTGGTGGCGATGACCAGCCCGTCTGCCAGTTTCAGCGCGGTCTCGAGCGAGTCCGCCAGGCGATTGCCCAAGCCCTCACGTACCACGATGCGGTCTACCACCACCTCGATGGTGTGCTTGTATTTTTTGTCGAGGGTCGGGGCCTCGTCAATCTCGTACATTTTTTCGTTGATGCGCACCCGCTGGAACCCGCGCTTGCGCATCTCCTGCAGTTCTTTTTTGTACTCGCCCTTGCGGCCGCGCACGATGGGTGCAAGCAGCAAAAGTTTCGTCCCCTCCGGCATGGCCATGATCCGATCGACCATCTGGCTGACCGTCTGGCTCTCGATCGGCAGGCCGGTGGCGGGCGAATACGGAATGCCCACGCGGGCCCACAGCAGGCGCATGTAGTCGTAAATTTCAGTGACCGTGCCGACGGTGGAGCGTGGGTTGCGGCTGGTGGTTTTTTGCTCAATGGAAATGGCGGGGGACAGGCCGTCGATACTGTCCACGTCCGGTTTGCTCATCAGCTCGAGGAACTGGCGCGCATAGGCGGAGAGGGACTCCACATACCGCCGCTGACCCTCAGCATAGATGGTGTCGAAGGCGAGGGAGGATTTGCCCGAGCCGCTGAGGCCCGTGATGACCACCAGCTTATCGCGCGGCAGGTCCACGCTGACGTTTTTCAGATTATGCTCCCGCGCCCCGCGGATGGAGAGATGTTTCTGGGTCATCGATGCCTTGGCTGGATCAAATCAGGTTGTTCTTATATCTGTTTTTATCAGGCAGGGAAAGAACAAAATAGGAACTTTTGGCGAAAAAATTCCACACCAAAGACAGGGGAATTTTAATTCCCTGACTTTCTCTGCTGGTCAGGTTTGGAGGGCTTCCAGGTTATTGTGAAGCAGGGTTTGTGGCAGGAAGAATTTCTGGAGCAACAGAAGATGGTGCCGGAGATTGAGGTGTAGTTGCCGGAAGAGCCTTTTGTTCGGAATCCGGGTTCGGATCATCAAGCAGTCCATGTGCTCTCTGGCTGTTCTCGTATCCATCCAGAAAATCCGAGGCGGCTCCGGCAAATCCACTCATCTTTACTCTCCTTCAGTGTTACTTCTATGATAGACAGGCTTTATAGACCAATAATTGCTTTCAGAAAAAATGACCACTCAAAACCCTGACAAATCACTGCTTCTGGATGTCCGGAACCTGTCCGTAGCCTTTGGCGCGGCCGAGGTTGTGCGGAATGTATCCTTTACCCTGGATCCGGGCGAAACCCTGGCGCTGGTGGGAGAGAGCGGTTCGGGAAAATCGGTCACGGCGCTGTCGATCCTGCAGCTTTTGCCATATCCGCCAGCCCGGCACCCGCAAGGCAGCATCCGGTTCCGGGGACAGGAGCTGGTGGGAGCAGGGGACAGCGTCATGCGAAAGATCCGGGGCAGCCGGATCGCCATGGTGTTCCAGGAGCCCATGACGTCCCTGAACCCGCTGCACACTATCGAAAAGCAGATCAGCGAGGTTCTGGTCCTGCGCAAGGGGCTGTCAAAACCCCAGGCCCGCGCTCGCGTACTGGAACTTCTCCAGCTGGTTGGTCTGCCGGCTCCTGAAAAGCGCCTGAATGCGTATCCCCATGAGCTGTCGGGCGGCCAGCGCCAGCGCGTCATGATCGCCATGGCCCTGGCGGACGAGCCGGACATCCTGATTGCGGACGAGCCGACCACGGCTCTGGACGTTACCATCCAGGCCCAGATCCTGGCGCTGCTGAAGGACCTGCAGAAGCGCTTTGGCATGGCCCTGCTGCTGATCACCCATGACCTGGGAATTGTGCGCCACATGGCGAACCGTGTGTGCGTCATGCAGAAGGGCGGGATCGTGGAGCAGGCGACCACAGCCGGCCTGTTCAGCAGGCCACAACATGACTATACAAAAAAGCTGCTGCAGGCGCAGCCAGGGGGACAGTCCCCGCCGGTGCGTCCTGATGCCCCTGCAGTCATGAAAGCGGAAAGCCTGAAAGTGTATTTTCCTGTCCGCAAGGGCCTGCTGCGCCGGACCGTCGATCATGTCAGGGCTGTGGACGGTGTTTCCCTGACAGTGCGCGAGGGACAGACCCTGGGCGTGGTGGGGGAAAGCGGGTCGGGCAAGACCACACTGGGCCTGGCCCTGCTGCGCCTGATTGCCAGCCGGGGGGAAATCCGGCTGGGGCAGGACAGTCTTCAGGGGCTTTCTTCCGGCACACTGCGCCCCCTGCGCCGCCAGATGCAGATGGTGTTCCAGGATCCCTGGGGCAGTCTCAGTCCGCGTATGTCCGTGGGCCAGATCATCCGTGAGGGGCTGGATATCCACAGCATTGGTGACAAAGCAGAGCGGGACGGACGCGTAGTCCAGGTCCTGCAGGAAGTGGGCCTGGATCCCGCTGCGCAGCACCGCTATCCCCACGAGTTCTCGGGCGGGCAGCGTCAGCGCATCGCCATCGCCCGCGCCCTGGTTCTCCAGCCCCGCCTGGTGGTACTGGACGAGCCCACCAGCGCCCTGGATGTCAGCATCCAGGCCCAGATCATCGACCTTCTGCGGGACCTTCAGGCCCGACACAATCTGGCCTATCTGTTTATCAGCCACGATCTGCGGGTCGTGCGCGCCATGGCCTCCGAAGTCATGGTCATGAAGGACGGCCGGGTCGTAGAGTACGGTCCAGTGCAGCAGATTTTCGATGCGCCGCAGCAGGACTATACGCGCGCGCTGATCCAGGCAGCTCTTCATGCCTGAGTGGCGGACAGAATCCGGCCTGGTGGATTATGCCGCTGCCCTGCAGGTCATGGAGCAGCGGGTAGCAGATATCAGTGCAGGAAAAGCCGGAGAACTGGTCTGGCTGCTCCAGCATCCGCCCCTGTACACGGCAGGCACCAGTGCGCAGGACAGCGACCTTCTGTCCCGCAACCGCTTTCCCGTTTACCAGACGGGCAGGGGAGGGCAGTACACATATCACGGCCCGGGCCAGCGGGTGGCCTATATCATGCTGGACCTGAAGAAGTGCAGCAGGGGAGAGCCTGACCTGCGCGCCTATGTGTACCGCCTGGAAGAGTGGCTGATCCGGACCCTGGGTATTCTGGGCGTTCAGGGAGAGCGGCGCGAGGGCAGGGTCGGGATCTGGGTGAGTGGGGCGGGGGAGGAGGCCAAGATTGCCGCCCTTGGCGTCCGGGTCCGCCACTGGGTGACATACCATGGCGTGGCGCTGAATGTGGATCCTGATCTGGGACACTTTGACGGGATTGTTCCGTGCGGGGTTCGCCAGCATGGAGTGACATCGCTGCGGGCCTTGGGGCTGTCTGTGTCCATGGATCAGGCTGATATGGCGCTGAAACAGACGTGGTCAGAGGTTTTTGAAAAGGACTGAGAATTCAGGTACGGACAGGGAAGGGGCCATGGGCACAAAGCCGGGCCCGATCTGGATCCCGTACCAGTTCAGGACCACAAGAGTCAGCAGAGCCACACACAGTCCCGGCCCCAGGGGAATTTCCACGCCCCGGCCAAAGCCCTTCAGTGACCGGTGCATCACCAGATGGCGGAAAAGGCCGATCAGGAATGACATCACAACGCCACCGACCAGAATGGCATTCAGGCCCTGCCAGCCGACCCACAGGCCGGCCATGCCCATGAACTTCACATCGCCCAGCCCCATGGCTTCGCGGTGCAGGATCCGGGTGGCTACAGTGCGGAACAGGGCCATGAGGCCAGCTCCCAGAGCTGCTCCGGCCAGACAGTCGGTGAGGGTGAGGGGACCGATGGGGCCCACGACTGCCATCAGCAGACCCAGGACAGCCAGCGGGAATACAAGGATATCGGGCAGATAGCCTGTCTTCAGGTCGATCCAGAACAGGGCGGCCAGCCCGATGACCATAATGGCCAGGGCCGCCGGATAGAGATATGGCGCAAGGGACAACAGCATCAGGTTTTCTCCGCAGCCGCTGACAGAAGGGTCGCCGGATCATCGTTCCAGCGGGTAATCGTCCAGCTTTTGTCTGTGGTCTCCAGCTGGCACACACGGCCGGGCAGAACGCGCGTCTCCACCCATGTGCCCTGTTGCCCGGTAATCATGGAGCGCATCAGGCGCAGAATCCCGTTGCTGGTGCAGGCGAAAATATCTTGGTTCCGGGACGCGGCATGCATGTCCTGCAGGAAGCCGGCCAGGCGGTCTCGTACGATCTGTTCGGTATCAGGCCAGCCGGCATTTTTCGGCCAGGCTCCCAGTTTTTCCCACCCCTCCAGCTCTTCCGGGCCGAATTTTTCCCGGATCTGGTCGCCGGACAGGCCTTCCCACAGGCCGTAGTCCAGCTCCCGCAGGCGGTTGTCCACCGTGACGGGCAGGGAAGTTGCCTTCGACACAACCTCTGAAAGCTGCAGGGTCCGTTTCAGCGGGCCGCTGATGATTTTCTGTAACTGAAAATCCGAGGACTGGATCCACCGGGCCACCCGGTCGGCCTGCGCCATGCCCTCGGCGGTCAGGGGCAGGTCTGTGCGCGCTCCGACCCAGACTGGTGTCTGGTTTGCCTCAAAGGTATTCCCGTGGCGGGAGAGGATCAGCATTACAAATTCCTGTACGATCCGTTATACACAGGCAGAAGCTCGCCTTCCCGGTCAATCAGCACTTCGGCACGGGCCAGGTCCTGCGGGCTGTCCACGCCCCAGTGGGTGCGTCCCTGATAGTCCACAGGCACAACCCGGATTTTGATGCCGTTCTCCAGCGCCCGCAGCTGCTCCAGCTGTTCCTGCTGCTCCAGCGGGCCTGGTTCCAGTTTCAGCAGGTCGCTCAGGGTCTGCGGTGCGTACGCATACAGGCCGATATGGCGCCAGACGCGGGGCGCGGCCCCATCACGCACATACGGGATCGGGCTTTTGGAAAAGTACAGGGCATTGCCGTGCCGGTCGAACACCACGGTGGTGCCGCCAGCCTCACCGGCCTGCTTGGCCTGGATCAGGGTTTTGTAGGCCTCCGGCTGCATCAGGGTGGCAGGTGTGGCCATGCGGATGGATGGGTTGCTGGCGAATGGTGGAATGACAGCCTGGATCACCCAGGGCGGTGTCAGGACCGCATCACCCTGCAGATTGATGACTACATCCGGCCTGTGCGACAGCTGGTCCAGAACCACAGCCACGCGCTCGGTTCCGTTGCGGATGTCCGGGCTGGTGCGGACACAGGCCGCGCCGATCTGGTGGCAGAACTCTTCGATGGCATCATGGTCGGTGGCCACAATGATATCCGAAATTTCCGGCACACTGCGCGCAATGGCCCACACCCGCTGCAGCATGGGAACACCGCGAATGGGCTGCAGCGGCTTTCCCGGAAACCGGGTCGAGTTATAGCGGGCAGGGATGATGACCGTGGTTTTCATTCCTGCGTGGCTTTCACCACTGCTTCCGCCGTTAAGCCGAAGTGTTTGTAGAGGTCCTTGTAAGGGGCGGATTCGCCGAAGGAATGCATGCCGATGAATACGCCATTCTCGCCCAGCCAGCGGTCCCAGCCCTGGCGGACGCCGGCCTCGATGGCGATGCGTTTCATGCCTTTGCCCAGCACCTTTGCCCTGTACGCCGCGTCCTGTTTCTCGAACAGTTCCCAGCTCGGCATGGACACCACCGCCGTGCCGATGCCCTTGGCCTGCAGCTGGTCGCGGGCCTGCACGGCGATTTCCACCTCGGACCCTGTCGCCATGATCGTCACCTGACGCTTGCCGTCTGCCTCGCGCAGTACATAGGCCCCCCGAGCACTGAGGTTTTCATCGGTATGCACAGTCCGCAGATGCGCCAGGTTCTGCCGCGTCAAGGCCAGCAGGGAAGGGGCCGGATCACCGGACAGGGCCAGCTCCCAGCACTCGGCCACCTCCACGGAATCGCAGGGACGGAACACCCGCAGGCCCGGAATGGTGCGCAGGGCGGCCACATGCTCGACGGGCTGATGCGTGGGGCCATCTTCGCCGAGGCCGATACTGTCGTGGGTCATCACGAACACCACACGCTGTTTCATCAGCGCCGCCAGGCGGATCGAGGGGCGACAGTAATCGCTGAAGGTCAGGAACGTACCGCCATAGGGGATAATTCCACTATGCAAAGCCATACCGTTCATCGCCGCCGCCATGGCGTGTTCGCGCACGCCAAAGTGCACGTAATGGCCGCTGTAGTCGCCTTTCTTCACGGCCTTCATGGCTTTGGTGCGCGTGTTGTTGGAGGGGGTCAGATCTGCCGATCCGCCGATGAGTTCGGGGATCGCTGCGGTCAGTACCTCCAGCACATTGCCCGATGCCACGCGGGTAGCTACGGCGGGTTTTTCGTCGGCGACTTTTTTCTTGAACGCCGCGACAATCTTTTTCAGCTCGGGCGAGGCATGACCCGACATGGCATGGGCAAAAGCACCGCGCACTTCGGGAGTGGCCTCGGCCAGATGCTGCGCCCACGAGAGATGTTTTTTATGCCCGCGTTGACCTGCCTGACGCCATGCCGCCAGAACATCGTCAGGAATGACAAACGGTGCATGGGGCCAGTTCAGCTTTTCCCGCGCGCCTTTTACTTCATCGGCACCCAGCGGCGCGCCGTGGCTGTCCTTGGTGCCCGCCTTGGTGGGGGCGCCAAAGCCGATGGTGGTCTTGCAGGCGATCAGGGTCGGTTTGTCACTGTGCTGGGCCTGTTTCAGAGCCGCGGCGATCTGCGCCGGGTTGTGGCCGTCGATAGCCTGCACGTTCCAGCCATAGGCGCGGAAGCGGGCCTGGACATCTTCGGTAAAAGATAATTGCGTTGGGCCGTCGATGGAAATCTCGTTGTCGTCCCAGAGCACGATCAGCCGGTTGAGGCCCAGGTGCCCGGCCAGCGAGCACGCCTCGTGGCTGATGCCCTCCATCAGGTCGCCGTCGCTGGCGATGACGTAAGTGAAGTGATCCACCAGCGCGTTGCCAAAGCGGGCATTGAGCATGCGCTCAGCCAGCGCCATCCCCACGGCGTTGGAAATGCCCTGGCCCAGCGGCCCGGTGGTGGTCTCGATCCCGGCGCTGTGGAGAACTTCCGGATGGCCGGGGGTTTTGCTATGCAGCTGGCGGAAGTGCTTCAGCTGCTCCAGCGGCATGCCCTGGTAACCGGTCAGATACAGCAGGGCGTACAGCAACATCGATCCGTGCCCGGCGGACAGGACAAAGCGGTCCCGGTCGACCCAGGTGGGCGCTGACGGATCAAAGTTCAGGAACTGGGTGAACAGCACCGTGGCTACATCGGCCATTCCCATGGGCATGCCGGGATGGCCCGACTTGGCGGCCTCTACCGCATCCATGGCCAGCGCCCGAATCGCATTGGCCATCTGGTTGTGGGCAACAGCGGGCAGGGGGCTGGAATGGTCAGCAACGGCGGCTTTCAGGGGCATGGGCAGAAGTCCTTCAGGTCTGAAACGCTTAATCTACCATGCGGGTCGCGGTGCCGGCCGTCAACAGGGCTGATTCAGATTGCCTGAAAGTAATTCAGCGGATAGAAACGCCTGGTATTCTTAATACACAAGAGATTCTGTCATGGGAATTCAGGTTATTTCATCAGGTTTTGTTGGCCAGAGTATGAATGTTGGCCAAGAGATGAACCTTGTTGTGCCGGAAAAACAGATACGCACACCGGTTCCGGGTAAAGTGCCGTCAGGCGGGCCTCCACCGATTGGTGAAACACCGGCCCGTCGTTCACCCGTGCCAACCGGTAAAATCCCAAATCCTCAAGGTCCTTCGGATATACCAGACGGTGTACCAGGCCTGTGGACGTGCCAGGTAAACCAAGCTGGGGTTGGGAAACTCCGCCTTCGTCACCTGAGCGCAAGCCTGAAGAACTGCCGAAAAAGCCACCCGGAATACCTGTGCCTGATATTGCTGAAATCCTTCGTATAATCAGACAGAGGAAGAGGCAGAAGAGGTGCCCGGATTGTTCTCCTGATTGTCCGCTTTACTATTTTTCTCCGATCAAGGGTCCGGCTCTGGGCTGAAATCAGTCCATATGATATTTTCCATAATATAAATTATGCAACTGACTCTATGGGGTCAGGATCGGTCAATGACAGACCGCTCCCGACCCGGCCAGCCCTGATCATACCTGATACAAACAGCTTGCCTGTGGAACCGGATGGGATTACCCATGCCTGTCAGTGCCGTCTCTCATGCGCAACAGGAGTTTTTCCACATGATGCAGAAGCTGCGCGGGTTTGCATCCTCATGGGCGTTCAGGATCCTGTTCGTGGTTCTTCTGGCCAGTTTTGGCTTCTGGGGTATTGGCGACATTTTCCGCAGCCAGGCAACCAGTGACCGGGTTGTTGCTACAGTTGATGACGTCCGGATTGACCGCGCTGCATTCGATGCGGCCTTCCGCCAGGATGTTTCCCGTCTGCAGCAGGTGACCGGCGGCCGGATTGATGCAGAAAAAGCCCGGGCCATGGGACTTGACCGCAAGACGCTGGAGCGTATGACAAACCAGATCCTGATGGATCTGGCCGCCCGGGATACCGGAATTCTGGTGGATGACTCTGTTATTGCCCGCTGGATTGCATCAGAACCGGTTTTCAGGAATGCCGAAGGTAAATTCGACAGGCAGCGCTTCCTGTCTGTTCTCCAGTCCAGTGGCCTGACGGAAGCCGGTTTTGCCTCTGCTGTCCGCCAGCAGGTGTCCGGCGCCATTCTTCTGGGTGCTGTTCCGGCCAGTGTGGATTCCGTTCCCGACAGCCATATAGAAGACGTCTGGCGTGGACAGCAGGCCGTGCGCGGCCTCGAGGTTATCACCCTGCCCCTGTCCAGTATTGCTGTACCGGAAGCTCCGACAGATGAAACCCTGAAGACTTATATGGAGGCCCATGCGGATCGCTATGCGGCTCCCGAATACAGATCTCTGGTGCTTGTTCCGCTGTCTCCCGCCGATATGGAACGGAAGATACAGATAACGGATGACGAACTGAACCGGATCTGGCAGGAGCGCAAGGCTGAATTCCAGGTTCCGGAACGCCGGGATGTGCAGCAGATCCTGGTGACAGACCGGCAGAAGGCTGAAATCATCCATGCCCGCGCCATGACCGGTAATCTGGAAAAGGCTGCAGGCGAAACCGGAGTAAACGTTACAGCCATGCCGGCTGTAACGCAGGACCAGCTTCCTGCAGAGATTGCGGACAGCCTGTTTTCCCTGAAGGAAGGCGAAATGACCGGGCCCCTGGAAAGTGTTCTGGGGTGGCATGTTCTGAAAGTTGTGAAAATCCATCCCGGCGGGACTGTCCCCTTTGAGGAAGCAAGGCAGAAACTGATGGAGGAAACCCGCACATCGCAGATCCAGGACGGGATCCATGCCCTGACCGTACAGCTGCAGGATACTGTGGCCGCCGGCGATGATGTAGGGGAATATGCCAGAAGCCAGGGCCTGCAGCCCGTGACAATCCAGGCCACGGACCAGCAGGGCCTTTCTTCTGCTGGCGCACCGGTCCAGTCCCTGCGTGGCCGGGAAAAGATCCTGGAAACAGCCTTTTCCCTGGATCAGGGCCAGGCCAGTGATCTGGTCCAGGACAAGGATAATACAGGGTGGATTGTTGCCGTGACGTCTATCACCCCTTCCCTGCCCAGGCCGTTTGAGGCGATCCGCGATTCCCTGGCCAAAGACTGGACTCTGGACCAGCAGAAAAGGAGAGCAGCAGATATGGTGTCTGACATGATCCGCCGCTGGAAGTCGGGAGAGAGCGGTCAGGCCATTGCCCGGGCTGCCGGTGCAAGGCATGAAACCATGGCCCCTCTCGGCCGCCAGGGAAAACTGCCCGGAAATACCACCATCCCCCCTTCCCTCGTTGTGGATCTTTTCCGTCTGGAGACAGGGGCTGTCACGTCAGCCATTGAGGGAGGCCGGGCCATCCTTGTCCGTGCGGGAGAAGTCAGGCTGCCGGGCAAAGCCCCTGCAGATGCGGACATCAGGGGACTGCGCCCGGATACGGAATCCGCCATGGCTTCAGAGCTTGTGGAACAGTTCAGGGCGGCGCTGGCTGTGAAATACCCTGTACAGATCCATGCGGACAGGCTGTCGCAAGCTGAATAGCCACAGGGACAGAAGCAACGGCCTGCGGTATTCCGGGAACAGCGCTGTCCGGGGCGGCCCCATGTTTCAGGACACAGACAATCCGCCTCCAGCGTCCTTCCCTGTGTTTGCAGGACTCTCCATGTGCAGTCTGAGCCATGAACAGTTGACCCAGGTACGCCTTGACTCTTTGTCCCCTGGATAAAGGCTTTTCATTCCTGTCCTGAACAGGAAAATCATTCTCTCCAATGGCCTTGAGCATGGTTCCTACTGTTGTGGCGTCAACGATGGCACCGCCCCAGTTGCCGGCATGAATAAAGGCTGGTGTGCCAATCAGCCCGGTCAGAAGGCGCAGAACGCGGGCATAACGGGTATGGGAAGACTTTACAAAATCAGCCCCTGTGGCCAGCAGAGAGGCAAGTGTGATCCAGACAATTTCGTGCAGGGATCTGATTTCGTGGAGGGGGTTATAGAAACGAACCATTCCCTGAAGTCCGCAAAGCAGGGTGCCATATCCTGCGCTAACGACCTTTCTGGCCAGGTCCAGTTTTCCATCCTGTGTCAGACAGCCGGCCACAACTGAACGGACAGCTGAGGCAGCAATAACAACAATTGATGGAACTGATCCTGTGATAAAACTCTGTGCCAGAACAGTGCCCGGACCGGGGCAAGGGCCGTCTTCTGGTCATTTTTCTTCAGCTGCATGAAGACCAAGTTTACGGCCACCGCCAGCAATGCAGGAATGTGATTGAACGTCCAGGCCATTTTGCAGGCAACACCAATCACAAGCCCCACAGCTGCTGCGTTCCAGCGCCGTGGCCATTTGGGCAAACTCTCCAGATAATTCCATGTTCCGTCCAGAACGGCCCGACACGAAGCGACACCATCCCTGAAACTTTTCCAGAAGTTGCGGATATGAAAGGGAGACTGTGTGTCAGGGGGCGTGTCCATAGAAGAACATCTGCTGTTTCAAGGGGTACTGTCTGTTCCCCTTGTAGGCCCTGTTTCTGAAAATAATCAGGAAATTGCGGACTATCGCATGTCCACTATCCGGCTGCCGGACGTGTATCTGCGCAGGCCGCGGTGGAAAATCCATGCCGCCAGGGTACAGGACATGACCGCCGCCGCGGCCAGAACACCCAGTTTCCACCAGGAAAACTCCCGCAGGATATCGGCGGGCAGGAAGGCGATAAATCCCACAGGCAGGACTGTGAACAGGAAAACCTTGATGGCCAGGGGAAGGCCCTGGATGGGCGTGGTGGAGATCTGCACGAATGTGTCCAGGATCTGCTCCATGATGCCGGAGCGGTCCTGGGTCCAGAACACAACGCTGTTCAGCATGATCGTAATGCCCAGGATGATGAAGGCTGACAGGATCCCCAGAAGAAGGGCCAGTCCTGCTTCCTGCCACCCGGCCTGTCCGAACAGGACCAGGATAACGGCGCCTGCGATCATGTCACCGAGGGATTCCATATCCGGCTGGCTCAGCATCACGCCAGGCAGAACCGGTTTGGGCTGGGTCAGGTAAATATCCAGCGTACCGTCCAGGATCAGGCGGTCCATGCGCCAGGCTCCACCGAACAGGACCAGCGCCAGGCCATACGCAAAAGTCACAATCCCGGCCATGTGAGCCACATCGGCCAGTCCCCATCCCCGGACTGATCCAACTGCGCCAAACAGCAGGACCCAGATCATGAACCAGGCCAGGTTGTTGACGGTCATGAACAGAAAGGACCAGAACAGGCTCCACCTGTCGGCCCCCGCTGTCCGCAGGTTGGTCCGCACAAGAAAGGCCAGGTACCGCAGAGTGTGGCGCATCAGGCCCCTCCCCTGCGGATAAAACGCTGTTCTGCCATGCAACTGGCCAGGGCAAGTGCAGTTCCTGTCAGAACGATCCAGAACAGCTGGACAGAAAGACCGGTCAGGGCAGAGGAAAGGCTGACAGTCTCAAGGGTCCAGTGGGCCGGGATGTACAGCATGGCGGGGAACGGTGTGCTCCAGGCCAGGGTCTGGACCCATCCCGGATAAAGGCTGATCGGCATGATGACTCCTCCCAGAACCAGGACTCCTTTTCCGACCAGCATGAAAACAGGCCGGGCAGAGCGCATCCAGGAAGCGCTGAAACCGATCAGCATGTGCAACAGGGTCCAGAGCACGATGCCCAGCGCCACTGACAGGATCCAAGCCGGTATCGCCCATCCGGACAGGAGCCATGTTCCTGTAACCAGGACACTGAACAGAACGGCAAAGGGAGCCAGGACAGCAGCGCGCAACAACGCTCCCCCCACCGCTTCACCCAGGCGCAGGGTCACATGTCCCACGGGCCGGGACAGGAAGGATCCCAAGGCCCCGGTGTGGATGTCCTCCTCGATAACCCGGTAGGCCCGGACCAGCGGATAGTTCACGCAACCGGTCAGGACGGCGTACCAGATGATCTGGTCGTACCCCAGACCCAGACGGGCCAGGGTAACATCAGGCACCATGGTCCAGACGCTGACCCACAGTCCCTTGCCGATCAGGTACGACACCACCAGGCTGACCAGGGCTGTTTTCTGCTGCCAGGCGCCCAGCCAACCCATTGTGAAACTGTGGAGAAACGATGGAAGGAATTTCATTTTTTCGCCAGGACAAAAAGGACCAGAAGCAGTGCCAGGGCCGGCACGGTCAGGATCAGCAGATGGGACAGCCAGAAAAAGACAGGCCTCTCTGTGACATCGGCTTCAGTCAGGACATGCCCGTTCTCAAACGCCAGGACAGGAATCTTGTCCGAGAAAACATAGTCCCGTTCGGCAATGGCATAGATGTCTTTAAAATCCCCCCGGACCGCCTGCGCACGCAGGGTATAGGTCATCAGCAGAAACCCTTTCCGGCCAACTTCAGTAATCCGGAAGACTGTTCCGGCCGGGATCCTGACGGCTCCGGGATCGTATTCAGGCGCAGATGGAATGCAGGCAGGATTTTCTGGATCGCCCTTGAACTTCGCAAAGATCAGAACACCGTAATCGGTGGCGCACACATCCTCGGTCAGATGGATCTTCTGGCCGATAACCGGATAGTACAGCGCCGGATAATACAGTTTTGCAGCGTACAGGGGGGCAAGAACACCGAAGACACAGGCTGTCGCAACAGTCCACACCCTTCCCCACCGGAATACAGCCCAGACAAGGAATGCCAGAAAGGGAGCGGCCACAAAACTGTCTGTCACGCCGTGATTGATAACTGCGGCCAGGGCCAGGACGGCCGCAACCATGAACCCTGTCAGTTTCCGGAAGTCAGGGGACCAGGAAAGGTATTTCATTTTCGGGAGAGCACAAACAGGATCAGAAGAAGTCCTGCAGCGGGAATGGCAAACCAGACCAGCCAGACTGGATAACGGAAAAAAGCCCTTTCCCGGACGGCCTCTTCGGTGACAGGGCGGCCATCATCAAAAGCAGCCTGGGCCACGAAATTGACAGGATCTTCTTCCGGTACATTGATCCAGGCGTCGGCCGGACGCAGGCCTTCCGCATGGGCCCACAGGATATAGCTTGTCATGAAAGGACCGGGACGCTCTACCCTGGTAATGACAAAAGAAGTCCCTGTGGGAAGAGTTTCCATGGATCCGCAGTCCGGCCTTGCAGAAGGAGGGTCAGAAGGCCGACGCCAGGGGGCCACCATCCAGACACCGTAGTCCGAGGCGCACACGTCTTCGGTCAGATGGATCTTCTGGCCGATCACCGGATAGTACAGCACAGGATAATGCAGTTTTGCAATGTACAGGGGGGCGAGGACACCGAAGATACAGGCTGTTGCAACAATCCATCCCCTGCCCCACCGGAGTGCTGCCCACACAAGAAAAGCCACAAAAGGAATGGCTATAAGACTTCCCGTCATGCCGTGGTTGACAACTGCGGCAAAAGCCATAACAGACGCCACTGCAAACCCTGTCAGTTTCCGGGGATCAGGACGGGTCATATCTCATCTCACTTCTGTCATCTGGCTGCCGGAAGTATAGCGCCGCAGGCCCCGGTGAAAAATATACACGGCCAGAAAAGCGAGAACAGCCGTGGCCATTACCATGACGGCCAGCTTCCACCCGGCAAAGTTGCGGATGATATCCACGGGCACAAGACTGATGAATCCGACCGGAAAAACAGTCAGCAGGACGGTCTTGATCCACAGGGGCATGGCATGGACCGGAAAGGTCGAGCTGACTACAAAGGAATCAAAAACCTGCTGGGTGGTTCTCTGGCCCTTCAGCCAGAAGGCCAGACTGTGGATAATAATGGTGATCGACAGCCACACACACGCGGCCAGCAGGGCCAGGCCGGCTATCCCCAGCCCCTGCCCCACAGTCACGCCGCCGAAAACAGAAAGAACGATGATGCCCGAGGCGATATCCCCCACGCACTCAGGATCAGCATGGCGAAGGACCAGGCACACCAGGGGCGATTTCGGATGGGCCAGGTGCACATCAAGGCCTCCGTCACGCAGGGTACGGGAGATATCCAGCGCTCCTCCCGCCAGCAGAAAGGCCAGGCCGAAAGACATGGATCCAAAGCCTGACAGGACTGCTATCTCGGGCAATTGCCACCCTTTGATATGGCCCACCGCGGCCATAAGCACCCACCAGACCATGAAAAAGGTCAGGTTGTTCATAGCCATGAGAAGTGCTCCCAGGGCCGATGCCCACGGACGGGCCAGAGCGGCTTTCAGGGCCGTGCGCACAAGCGCCAGGATCCAGGCATGACGGGCAAACATCACACCCCTCCCGTGCGCATGATCTTGCGCTCCAGGAGATGGCGGATGGCCAGAAGCAGGCTTCCCAGGACCAGAATCCAGAAAGCCTGGAGTCCCAGAACCCGGGTGATATCAACAGCTGCGCTGTCCAGCATCAGGCTGCCCGGACCGTACATCAGGGCCGGAAATGGTGTCATCCAGGCAATGGTCTGCAGCCAGTCAGGATATTGGGACAGAGGCAGGACCAAGCCGCCGAACACGAACATGAGCTTGAAAATTACCATGCGCAGCAGGCGGGCCGAGGGCAGCCACGCAGCACAGAAACCACTGATGCCATGCAGCAGCAGGAGCAGGATGACGCCGCCGGCAAACAGAACCGGAAAGGCCGCCTGGTGAAGGGTGGAAAAACCGTTGTGTCCGGTCAGGATGTACAGCAGGACAAAAGCCAGCGGCCCCAGAAGCAGGAACGTAACCACACAATGGCCCACCCAGGCGGATATTTTCAGGACCTCGTACCCCACAGGCCGCGTCAGGGCAGAAATGATCTGGCCGGATCTGATGTCTTCCTCGATATCCCTGTACAGAAAGGCAGGGGCGACAAAAACCAGCAGTTCGGTCATGCCCACGTACCACACCAGCCGGGTATGGGTCAGCCCCATGGCGTTCAGGGTCATATCAGGCACGGCAAACCACACGCCGGCCCACAGAACCAGCAGGATGGCATAGGTGATGAACCCGCCCAGGACAGCGCCCCTGTCCTCCCACGCCCCGCGCCAACCGAGGCGGAAACTGTGTATTATGGCGGGAAGAACGGAGGACATGGGGTATAAATACTTTCATAGTTTGGAATTATAAGTCTTTCATATCATGATTTTGCGGAAAAAGGGACGACAGCATGCGCTTTGCCCGGATACAGAGAGCAAAAATGACGGCTGAACAGGCGGATCAGGCCCTGAAGAAATTCGCCAGGCACCAGGCCGGGGGCACACTGAATGAAATTTGCCCGCTTCAGGTGCAGGAACTAACCATCTATGCCGATAACCTTCTGGAACATGGACGTGACAGGGATTTCTGGGATCTCTACAGACAGCTGCTGGCTGTTGATCTGGAACTGGCCGGTTTTCGATCCATGGACGAACTGCGCAAGTCAGGGTTACGTCCCCGTTTGCAAAATGCCAGTATGTTCTGGGGTTTTACTGGCCGCTTCCTGATAGACTGCTTTCAGGATCCGGAAAAGAAACACGTACCGGATCATATACGGGTAAAAGTTCTCGGAGTGTCTGGCAATCCTTCCCGTGGGCCAGCCACAGATACCGACATATTCTGTCTGGAGGCGGTTGTCTGTATTGCCCTTGCCCATATAGAGCCAAAATTTTTCAAACCTTTCGCAAGCTGGTTGAGCGGTTGGTCCACCACCATGAACCTGGTGGTTGCCAATGCCCTTGTAGATCTCCTGGATGGACATCACCCCCAGGCTTCCCTGTTTCTGGCGGAACAGTTCACAATTCTCGAAAATTCAGGGCAAAAGGATTTCTGTATTGGACCACAAGCCTTCCGGAATTACATGGAAGATATTTTTGCAGGATTTTTTGACAATCCTGATGGCAGGCATGGACATCGCCTGGCTCACACTGCCCGGCGAATTCAGGACAGGAATGATCTGAAACAGGAACTGACAACTTTTCTGTCTTCCCTCATCGGAAGGGCGACCTCTACCTTGGCGGTTATTACTGCGAAGACATTTGATGATGTCGTGGCTGTCATCAGCGCCACAGAAAATATTTCAGAAAATCTGAACGCTCTGGCCACACTGGATACGCCAGAGAGTCCGTGGGGAATACATCTGCGTGATTCAGTTTCAGCCTGTTGCGGCGCTGTAAAGGAAAAATATGGCGTTGATTCACAGGAATACAGGGAATTTTTTGAGAATATGAACGGCTATCCGGACTTCGCGCCGTTCATGAAGGGGCTGGAGCGTCCTGCAGGAATTGATTCCGAACCACCCCGTCACGGAGATCTTCGCAACTAGGGTGTATTTCTACACCTTCTCCCCGTACAGGTCGCGGATGATACTCTCCAGCGGGGCATTCTCGATGGACAGGTCGCGCACCTTCAGGGTTTTCAGGGCCTCGGCCACGATTTTGTCCACGGCATGCTGCGTCTGGTTAACCGACAGGGTGATCTGGTGCCGGTCGCGGGCCACTACCACAGCGCCCTCCAGTGCAATGTCGGGCTGTTCGTCGTCGGTCACCAGGGTAATGATCTTCTGTGACAGGAAGTCAGCTTTCAGTGCCGCAATGGGCTTGTCCAGCAGGATGCGCCCGTGGTTGATCAGGATGACCCGGTCGCAGATAGCCTCGATATCCCCCGTATCATGACTGGTCAGCATGATAGTCGTGTTTTCGGTCCGCGCCAGATCCTGCAGGTGTTCGCGCAGCAGGGCCTTGGCAGTGACATCCAGTCCGATAGTGGGTTCGTCCAGGAACAGGACTTTGGGTCTGTGCAGCAGACTGGCCGCGATCTCGCACCGCATGCGCTGGCCCAGTGACAGGCTTTTGACCGGCTGGTCCACCAGCGCGCCGATCTGCAGAACTTCAATCACATGGGCCAGACGTTCCCGGTATACGGCCGCCGGAATGTCGTAGATTTTCGACAGCAGGTCAAAGGAGTCCCGGACGGGCAGATGGTACCACAGCTGTGACCGCTGGCCGAACACGATGCCAATCTCGTACGCCAGTTTCTTCCGCTGTTTCCAGGGGATGTAGCCAGCCACTTCCGCATGGCCATCTGTGGGATAAAGAAGACCCGTCAGCATCTTCAGGGTGGTTGATTTCCCGGCGCCGTTGGGGCCGATGAAGGCCACCCGCTCCCCCGCATTGATGGAGAACGAGATCCTGTCCACAGCGGTGAACGGTTCTTCCTTTTTGCGCTCAAAACGCTTTGTAAGTTCTTTGACTGAAACAATGGTCATGCCTGGTCCAATGCCTCCAGCTCGTCGATATAGCGGCGGATAACGTTCAGCCCCCTGTCCCAGAACCCGGGATCGCTGGCATCGAGCCCGAAGGGGGCCAGCAGTTCTTTATGCCTCTTTGTTCCGCCCGCGGCCAGCATGTCCATATAGCGCCGGGCAAAGTCCTCGCCCCGCCCCGCCGCGGCCTCTTCCTCATAGGCTGAATACAGGGAATTCACCAGACAGTCGCCAAAGGCATAGGCGTACACATAGAACGGAGAATGGATGAAATGGTGGATGTACGTCCAGTACACCCTGTATCCCTCGTCAAACCGCAGGGCCGGTCCCAGGCTTTCTGTCTGGATGTCCATCCAGATCTGGCACAGGCGGTCCGTGGACAGCTCCCCTTCCCGCCTTTCCGTATGGACGCGGGTCTCGAAGCCGTGAAACGCGATCTGGCGCACCACGGTATTGAGCATGTCCTCGACCTTGGAGGCCAGAAAGGCCTTGCGCCGCTTGGGTTCTTTCATGCCGTCCAGCAGGGAACGGAACGTCAGCATTTCCCCGAAGACCGAGGCTGTTTCCGCCAGGGTCAGGGGCGTGTCGGCCATCAGGTGCCCCTGCTTTGCCGCCAGTACCTGGTGGACGCCGTGGCCCAGTTCGTGCGCCAGGGTCATCACATCGCGGATCTTTCCCTGATAGTTCACCAGAAGATAAGGGTGGACCGAGGGAACAGTGGGGTGCGCAAAGGCGCCGGCCCATTTGCCAGGACGTACACCTACATCAATCCAGGCATTGTCAAAAAAGCGCTTTCCCACAGCCGCCATGTCCGGTGAGAAGCGTGCATAGGCTGACAGGACGATATCCCGGGCCCCGGTCCACGGGATAGTCCGCTCATCCGCGTCCGGCAGCGGGGCGTTGCGGTCCCAGTAATCCAGCTGCCCGCCACCCATCCACCGCGCCTTCATGGCATAGTACCGGTGGGACAGGGACGGAAATGCAGCACGGACAGAAGACACCAGGGCCTCCACCACTTCCCCTTCCAGACGGTTGGCGAGGTGCCGGGACGCAGCAGGCGTGGAATAGCGCCGCCAGGTGTCCTCGATCTCCTTGTCCTTGGCCAGGGTATTGGTGATCCGCGTGAACAGGCGCATGTTTGCCGTGAAAACCTTTCCGATCGCCTCTGCCGCCTTCCGGCGCACGGCACGGTCCGGGTTCGACAGCAGGTTCAGGGCCTCGGCCTCGGTCAGTTCTTTTCCGTCAATGGGAAAGCGCAGCGATGTCAGCGTCTCGTCGTACAGGCGCATCCAGGCAGACTGTCCCGCCACCTGCTTTTCGTGCAGCAGGCGCTCCACCTCGTCCGACAGCTGGTGGGGACGGAAAATGCGCACATCCCGCAGCCAGGGACTGTACCGGGCCAGTTCCGGAGCCTTCAGCTTCTGCTGCAGGTCCGCCTCCTCCATCCTGTTGATCTCCAGCGTGAAAAAGATCAGCGGTGTGGAAAGGGTTGTCACTTTCTCCTGCATGGACTGGTAAAACTGCCCGATGGCCTGGTCGGCCACGTCGCCGGCATGGAGAAGGTACGCAAAGCTCATGATGCGCGACAGGCCCTCGTCGATCTCCTCGTACCGGCGGATGGCCGCGGCCAGAGCCTTGCCGTCCAGCTGGCCCACCTTCCCCGCGAAATCCCTGTTGAATGTCCGGGCCTCGTCCTCAAGGCGCTTCAGATCAGCGGCCAGCTCCGGTGCATTCATGCCCGTATACAGATCAGACAGATCCCACCGCTGTTCTGTTCCGGTCGCATCCTGTATGGTCATAGGTTCTCTCCCGCTGGAAAAACAGCATCCATTGATAGCAAAGAATGCCATTGTGCAAAGGAAAAAACCGGATAAAAAACAGCCCCGGACAGCCAGAGAATCTGGTAAACGGGGATTCGCTGTGCATTACAGGATCCGGAAGACCTGATGTTGCGTCTGGTGTGTGCGTGTCTTGCTTTTTTTCTGGTGACCGTCCCTGCCTGGGCCGGCCCGGAAAAGCCTGTGACATCGGAAATCACTGGAATTACCCTGCCGGACGGTGCAGTCAGCCTGCCCTCCAACCGCACCCAGGCCACGCTCCTGCGCCTGATCAACAAGGAACAGGACCGCCGGTGTTCGGCCCTGGAAAGCTATATATGGAAGGCCGCTGACGGGAATCCCGCGGATCCGGACCTCCCTTTCCATGAGATCATTGACCGCCTGCGGGGTAAGGGTTTTGAAGTCCGCAAGGTTGACAGCAAGCTTGTGGCCGGGGACGAGACGGTCCTTCTGGGCGACAGGCATGGAATATCCCTGACCCTGTTATGGAAAGCCATGGACGAGGAAATCCTTCTGGTCCTGTGCGCAGGCCGGAAGGCAGATGAAAAGGCGCCCCCGGTGAAGAAGGCCGAGGTTCCGGAAGAGAAGGACGGTAAAGAAAAAACTGAAGCCCCGCCTGCAAAAGTCGATGAAAAAAAAGAAGAACCTGAAAAGACTGTTATGGCCGATGCGGCTCCTCCTGCTCCTGAAGCGGATAATACACCATCCGCAGAACAGGCAGGCGACAACGTTACCCTGAGCCTGGATACTGCTCCGCCAGAAACGCCGGAGGCCGCCCCTCCCGCTGCTGAAGAGCCTGCACCGGAAAAGAAGGAAGAGGCGGTCGCGGTGGAAGAGAAAAAAGAAGAGAAACCCGCAAAGGCTGAACCCGAACCGGCTCCTGCAGAAAAAAAGGGAAAGCAGACTTCTCCGAAAAAAAGCCGGGTGGTCGTGAAAGATCCCGTCCCGGCAAAGGAAAAACCGCCCACAATTGTCAGACTTCCCACAGTCGGACAGGCCTCTGCCCTGACGGAAGACGGGTCAGAGCTTGTCTCGAAATCTCCCCAGTCAGATATTCCCCCTGCTGTCCCCGTCACGCCTGTAGCGCAGGCTCCGCTTACACCCCCGGCAAAGCTGGTCCAGACCAAATCACAGCCTGACGGCGGAAAGGCAGAACCGCCCCTGGTGGTTATCGGGGATGCCAGCAAGCTGCCCGGCTCGCCCGTCATGTCCGCCGAGATGGCCCGGCGGTGGATGAAAGATGGGACCCTGACACCGGAAGAAAAAAACGTTGCTGCTCCTGCAGCCCGCTCCAGGGGGGGCGCGGTCATTCCTGCGAATACGGCGCCTGTGGTTCACGGGACAGCTGTCCCTGCCCGGGTTGTGGCGGGCCAGTGGGCCGGTACGTTTGACTGCGGCCAGGGACCTCTGGGCCTGTCCATGAACCTGTCTGTCTTTGCCTCGGGCGAGCTTCAGGCCATTGTTTCTGTTTTCCCCCTGGCCGGAAATGACCGCATGGCCGAAGGGGAATACGCCATGTCCGGCCGTTTTGATCCGGAGACATATCAGGTCAGCCTCTCGCCCCAGGTGTGGGTCAGGAAGGCTGAAGGCCAGAGAATGCTGCCCTTTACGGGGGAGTTTGATCCGGGCGCAGACCGGCTGGAATTTATTGTATCCGAAGCTTCAACCTGTCTGCCCCTGCGTCTGACCCGCAACCTCAATCTCAGGCCTTCTGCCCCCCCTCGTATGCAGGAGGCAGAAGCGCCCCGCGTTCCGGCAGTGGCTGCTGCAGAAAAAGCCATACCTGTACAGCCCCCGAAACCCCCTGTCCTTGTC
>JALYJY010000004.1 GCA_030775045.1 Pseudomonadota bacterium
ACCGAAAGCACGCTCTTTGTACTTCTCACAGATTTCAGGCCGCAATCTTTTGTCATTCTCCACCCCCACATCAAACCCGCCTTTAAGGGCAAGAGACACAATTTTACCCCCAAGGGTTGACTCACCGCTGTAAACCAGCAGCTGGTCTCCCGCTTTCAGCCTGCCATAGCCTGTCAGGACATCCATGGTAACATGCGGATATTCCCTTTCCGGGATAAAGCCTGTGTGTTCACGGATTTCTTCTGCCTCTTTAATGGCTTCCTTTGCCATGATGCGCAGGATCGGATCCGTTCCTTCCTTCATGAATTTTGAGAGGAACTGGCGCAGAACATCCGGGTCACCCAGAACATTGGACTGACGGCCGGTTCCAATTCCCATCATTCGCTTCAGGACATCTTCCATACCGACAGCAATGTCCACCCCCGGAAATGCCTCCAGCAAGGCCCACAGCCTTTCCTGAAACCTTTCAGGATGGCCGGCGAGGGCCTGGATACGGATATAGCCCTCGGATCTCCAGCAGGTTGCCACACGGGTCGGGCTCCCGGCATCAAGCTCCTCAGCCATCTGCTCAAGACGGGTCCAGGTCTTCCTGTCCCGGAAATCAGGATTCCCGGACCTGCCTTCCCTGAAAAGAACCACAATGGTATCTTCTTCGGGCAAATACCGGATATGCGTCCAGACCGGTTTCATTGCAGTCATGGCGCTGACCCTTGTCCGTCTCCATACAATCCAGCCCGGGAAACTGCAGGATTTCAGATCCGGAAGCCATTTATCTTTTGGCAATAACACCTATGACAAAAGGCATGGACCTTACTTCCACGACCTGTCGTAAAAGCCCGCGGCGGTTCCATGAAATACCACTTCCAGGGTACGGAACACACAGCGGCGCACAGCTGTTTCCCGGACGCAATGTCATAAAACGCGAGGGAGAAAGTCATGGCGGCCAGTCATTCGGATATCAGGGATCTTCTTGTCATCGAGTTGCAGGATCTGCTGAGCGGGGAAAAGCAGCAGGCCAAAGTTCTGGCCAAACTGGCCAGAAAAGCCAGCGACCCCGAACTGAAAGAGGCCTTTGAGACGCATCTGGAAGAGACAGAACAGCAGATCGAAAGGCTGAAACAGGCTTTTGAGCTGCTGGGGGAAAAGGCGAAAGCCCGCACATGCAAGGCCGTCAAGGGACTGGGCGAGGAAGCCATGGAGCTGATGGACGAGGATATGTCCCCCGAGCTCATGGATGCTGCCCTGATCTGCGCTGCCCAGAAGGCCGAACACTATGAAATTGCCTCATATGGCTCGGTCTGTTCGTATGCCGAGGCACTGGGAGAAGACGAGGTGGCCGACCTGATGAACCAGACCCTGGAAGAGGAAAAGGCCACGGATGAGATCCTCAATGACCTGGCCCTGGGCCATATCAACAGACGGGCCATGGGGCAGGAAACCCGGAACGTCAGGAATACAGGCCGGGAATCCAGACGGGCGTTCTGAAAGGCTCTATTTCTTTATACGTCGGGTAGGCGTAGCCTGCAGGGGATCATCCGGCCAGGAATGCCGGGGATAGCGTCCCCGCAGGTCCGCCCGCACCTGTGCATAGGTATTCGCCCAGAAACCGGCCAGGTCACGCGTAACCTGGACCGGCCTGTGGGCGGGGGACAGCAGGTGGATGAGAACAGGCATGCGCCCCCCGGCCACGCGGGGCGTCTCCGCCAGGCCAAACATTTCCTGCAGCCGTACGGCCAGCACAGGAACATCACCAGAATAGTCCAGCGCCACCCGGGACCCGCTGGGGACTGTAATATGGGATGGCGCATGGCTGTCCAGCCGCTGGCCCATGCTCCAGTCCAGCATTCCCCGCAGAATACCCCCCATATCCAGCCGGGACAGGTGCTCCCGCCGGCTCATGCCAGCAAGATAAGGCATCAGCCAGTTCTCAAGCGTTTCCATAAGGAACCTGTCCGACACATCAGGCCAGCCGGTGTCCGGTTCCTCCCGCTGCAGAAAGGCCATCCGTCCCCGCAGGGCAATGCTGTCCCGGTCCCAGGGCAGACAGGCCAGTCCCATCTGCCGGATCCCTTCCATCAGCGCAGCCGCTACCCTGTCCGGATCCGGTTCACGCAGGGGAGCATCATCCAGCACCAGGGCCCCCAGCCGCAGCTGGCGACGGGACAGGACAGCCTGGTCCCTGTCACTCCAGCCGATGGTATCTTCTGCGCGGATGAGGCTGCCGAAAACCCGTTCCAGATCCTTCCGGGCCAGCGGTGCGGCCAGATAAATCCTGGACTCTCTTTCCCCTCCCTCCACCGAAGCCACGGCCAGAAGGCCTTCCTTCGCCAGGGAATCTTCCGCAGCCAGAACAGCCCCGCGGCCATTGGCCAGCAGAAACTGGCCTGTGTTACCACCCCGGCGCAGCGCGATGCGGTCGGGATACGCCAGGGCCACCAGAACCCCCTCAGGTGTTTCCAGATCCCCTTTCCCGCCCGGCAGGCTTTTCAGGGCAGAGCGAATCTGGTCCGCAGCCTTGCGCGCGTGGGCTACTGCACCCCTGTCTGCCGACAGGTCCGCCGGAAGGTTCCTGTCTTTTCCCGCCAGGGCCTGCAGGCGCCAGTGGATATCTGCCGGACGCGTGCGGCTGACGCTGCGCACCACGTCCCGCTCCGCCAGGACAGCCGCCGTATCCGCTGCCATGTCCCGAAGACCCATGCCAGCAGCTTTTACGGCCATATGGGACAGACGGGGGTGAAGACCCAGCCCCTGCATGCGGCGGCCATGGTCGGTCACAGCGCCTGTGCTGTCCAGCGCCTCCAGCTGCTGCAGCAGATCCCTGGCTACAGCCAGGGAAGCCTCAGGCGGCGAATCCAGCCACACAAGCGAGCGTGGATCCCTGATGCCCTGACAGGCCAGCTCCAGCGCCAGCGGGGCAAGGTCAGCCTCCCTGATCTCCGGACTGTTGAACCGGGGCAGCAGACGGTGCTGCGGCCCGGTCCACAGACGCCAGCAGATCCCCGGCTCCAGCCGCCCGGCGCGCCCGCGCCGCTGGTCGGCAGAGGCCTGCGACACCGGCACCGTCTCCAGCCGCGTCATGCCAAGGCGCGGGTCAAACTGCGGAATGCGCATCAGGCCGCAGTCGATTACAATACGGATCCCTTCGATGGTCAGGCTGGTCTCGGCAATGGCTGTGGCCAGGACTACCTTGCGCACCCCGGCGGGCGCGGGCGCAATAGCCCGGTCCTGCTCCCCCTGCGATAGATCTCCGTACAGGGGCGCAAAAATGACAGAGGGACTTTCCAGCCCTGACAGCATCTCCTGCACCCGGCGGATTTCTCCCTGCCCGGGCAGGAATACCAGGATGCTGCCCTGCTCCTCCTCCAGCGCCTGACGGATCTGGCGGGCCACGGCTTCCTCGATCCGGCCCTGGACAGGCGCCGGCAGATACCGGGTCTCTACCGGGAAAGTACGCCCCTCGCTGGTCAGGACCGGCGCATTGTCCAGAAGCGCTGCCACAGGCGCCGCATCCAGGGTCGCTGACATGACCACAAGGCGCAGGTCCTCGCGCAGCAGCTGCATTTCCCGCGCCAGCGCCAGGGACAGGTCCACGTCCAGGCTGCGCTCATGGAATTCGTCAAACAGGATCGCACCTACGCCATCCAGCCCCGGATCGGTCTGCAGGCGGCGCAGGAACAGGCCGTCGGTGACCACCTCGATCCGCGTGCCTGCACTGACCCTGCTGTCAAAGCGCACCCGGTACCCCACCGTGCGGCCCACAGGCTCGCCCAGCGTATCGGCCATGCGTCTGGCCGCGGCCCGTGCCGCCAGACGACGGGGCTCCAGCATGATGATCTTCTGTCCCTTCAGCCAGGGCTGGTCCAGCAGGGCCAGCGGAACGCGCGTGGTTTTTCCTGCTCCCGGCGGTGCCTGGAGAACAGCGCAGTTACGGGAAGAAAGCGCAGCACACAGATCCGGCAGCAGGAAGTCTACCGGTAATACATCCATATTAAAGCATGTGTTCCAGAACAGCCTGCGCGCTTGAGACGTCAAAAGCGCCCTGCTTCTCGACAGCCAGGGATTTTACCACGCTGTCCTCAACCACCATGGCAAAGCGCTGGCACCGGGTACCCATGCCATAGCCGCGGCCATCCATGACCAACCCTATGGCTTCGGTCAGTTCGGCATTGCCGTCGGGAAGCATCTCGATCGCACCGTTCACGCCGGACTGCCGGAACCAGGCGGCCAGCACAAAGGGATCATTGACCGCCATGCACACAACGCGGACTACACCTTTGGCCTGGAATTCCTTGCCCAGCTCGACAAATCCCGGCAGATGCTTGAGTGAACAGGTGGGCGTGAAAGCTCCAGGAACCCCGAAAAAAACAACCTTTCCTTTGAAAAGCTCGTCCGTCGTTACTTCCCGCATGGCGCCGTCGGTCCAGCGCTTGAGGGTCATGGAAGGAATGCGGTCGCCCGGCTTGATGGTCATGGTCTGCTTCCCTGCAAAAAGGATTTCTGTGACTATAATCATATCACAGAAAAACTGAAGACAGTACGTGAAAGTAAAAAATTCCTTGGTCTTCCGGAACCAGCCATTATCCTTGCGGCCAGTTATATCCCGGAGCAGAATCCCATGAGCACGACAGTCCACCTGTTTGACCTGGACCAGACCCTGACAGACGAGGGTTGTCATCAGCCCCTTGTGGAAGCCTTTGGCAGGAATGTTCCTGCTTTCATCTCCAGGTTTCTGGGCATTTCACGGGAACAGGCCATAAAAGAAAATACAGCCCTTTACCGGAAACATGGATCAACACTTTATGGCCTTCAGGCCGAACATCCGGACCGGTTCGATCCGGAGGAGTATTTCAAAGCCGCGTTCGGGGGAATTGATTACAGCACCGTGAGGAAGAACGAGGCCTTGATCAGGGCTTTCCGGATCAGGCAGGAAAGAGAGCCTGATCTTGTCAATGTCATCTTTACCAACAGTGCCGGATTTTACGCGCACGAGATGACCCGCGCCATTGGAATTCATGAATTTTTCAGTCACTTTCTGGACCCCCTGTCGGTAGGCCTCATACCAAAGACAAATCCGGCGGCCTTTGTCCGGGCCTGCCGCCATCTCGATGTCCCTCCATACAGGGCCCGCATGCATGAGGACTTGACGGCCAATGCCAGAGCCGCGCACGAGGCGGGACTGGAAACAGTCCTCGTGCTCCCGGGACATAAGGACATCAGCCTCATCCTGCTGCTTGACGTGGATTATGTAACCTGTGATCTTGCAGATTTTCTGGCCAATCCTCCCCGGACAGTGTCCCGGAACCACCTCCGGGTCTGGAATCCCGCCGGTCCCCGCGCCTGATATGGCATAATCGGTCCCAAATCCGGTGTGGCTTTCCGGGGTCGAATCTTCTAGGATGAAGGGGTTTTGTCAGAGTCCCGATTCCTGCAAGGTTTAATACCAATGAGCAATACCTCGTCCGAAGCCGCCGCCCCCAACCAGTACGGCGCTGAGTCCATCACCGTTCTGCGCGGGCTGGATGCCGTGCGCAAGCGCCCCGGCATGTACATCGGCGATACGGACGACGGGTCGGGCCTGCACCACATGGTGTACGAGGTGGTGGACAACGCCATTGACGAGGCGTTGGCGGGCCACTGCGACCTGGTCGAGGTGATCCTGAACGCCGACGGCTCGGTCACCGTACGCGACAACGGGCGCGGTATTCCGACGGATATTCACCCCGAGGAAGGCGTCTCGGCAGCCGAGGTGGTCATGACCCAGCTGCACGCGGGCGGCAAATTCAACCAGAATTCCTACAAGGTCTCCGGCGGTCTGCACGGCGTGGGCGTGTCCGTGGTCAACGCCCTGTCCGAAACACTCGACCTGCGCATCTGGCGCGACGGCAAGGAACACACCATGCGTTTCCGCCATGGCGTCGCCGAGGCACCGCTGGCCGTGGTCGGCAACGCCGACGGCCGCAAGGGCACCGAGGTTACTTTCCTCCCCTCCAAGCAGACCTTCACCAAAACTGAATTCGACGCGGCCACGCTGGAGCATCGCCTGCGCGAGCTGGCGTTCCTCAATTCCGGCGTGCGCCTGGTGTTCTCCGACCTGCGTGGCGTGGAGCCCAAGGTCACTGAACTGCACTACGAAGGCGGTCTGGAAGCGTTCGTGGCGTACCTGGATCGCTCCAAGGAGGCGCTGCACAAGCCCGCCATCATCACGAAGGGCGAACGCGACGGCATCACTGTGGAAGTGGCCATGCAGTGGACCAACAGCTATCACGAAAGCATGCTGTGCTTTACCAACAACATCCCGCAGCGCGACGGCGGCACGCACCTGGCGGGCTTCCGCGCGGCGCTGACCCGCACCATCAACAAATACGTGGCGGAAACGCCTGAAGCCAAGAAAAGCAAGGTGGACATTGGCGGTGACGACGCCCGCGAAGGCCTGACCTGTGTTCTGTCGGTGAAAGTGCCTGACCCGAAATTCTCCAGCCAGACCAAGGACAAGCTGGTTTCCAGCGAGGTCAAACCCGTAGTGGAAGGCCTAGTGGGCGAGGCTCTGGGCACCTGGTTTGAAGAGCACCCCAACGAAGGCAAGATCATCGTCCGCAAGATTGCCGAGGCCGCCGCCGCGCGCGAAGCCGCCCGCAAGGCGCGCGAAATGAGCCGCAAGAGCCCGCTCGGGATCGCCTCCCTCCCCGGCAAGCTGGCCGACTGTCAGGAAAAAGACCCGGCGCTGTCCGAACTGTTCATCGTCGAGGGTGACTCCGCCGGCGGCTCGGCCAAGCAGGGCCGTTCGCGCCAGAACCAGGCCATCCTGCCCCTCAAGGGAAAAATCCTGAACGTGGAACGTGCGCGTCTGGAAAAGATGCTGCAGTCCGCCGAGATCGGCACGCTGGTTACCGCCCTGGGCACGGGCGTGGGTGCGGGCAATTTCGACCCGGAAAAAGTGCGCTATCACAAGATCATCATCATGACCGACGCTGACGTGGACGGCAGCCACATCCGCACACTGCTGCTCACCTTCTTCTTCCGCCAGATGCCGCAGCTGATCGAACGCGGGTACCTGTACATCGCCCAGCCGCCCCTGTACGGCCTGAAAAAGGGCAACAGCGGCAAGATCGGCACGTACATGAAGAACGACCAGGCGCTGGAAGATTACCTGATCGACCAGGGCCTGGGCGACACGGTGTTTATGGACATGGCCGGCAAAAAGCCGCGCACGAATGATCTGAACGCGGCGGTGCAGCAGGCGCGGGCCCTGCGACCATCGCTGGAGACTCTGGCGCGCAAGGTGCGCAGCCTGGCTGTGGTGGAACAGGCCGCGATCGCAGGCGTTCTCTCCGCTGATCTGCTGCAGGATAAAACCCATGCAGCGAAGGCGGCCGACGCAGTGGCCAAACGCATGAACGCACTGGGTGAAGGCGGCTGGAGCGGCGAAGTGGACAAGGCCGACGACGGCTTTGTATTGATCCACAAGTCGCGCGGCGTGACGCACCGGTATGTCTTCGACGCCGACACGATCCGCAGCATGGAAGCCCGCCGCCTGGACGGCGCCGCGGACGACCTGAAGAAACTGTATAACGAAGCCGGCAAGCTGGTGCACAAAGGCAAGGACCTGCGCGTGGTTCACGGCCCTGTGGACCTGCTGGACGGAGTCATGGAAACCGGCCGCCAGGGTGTGAACATCCAGCGCTACAAAGGCCTGGGCGAAATGAACCCCGACCAGCTGTGGGAAACCACGCTGGATCCAACTCGCCGCACGTTGCTGCAGGTGAAAGTCCACGAAGTGACCGAGGCTGAACAGGTCTTCTCTACCCTCATGGGCGACATCGTCGAACCCAGACGCGACTTCATCCAGGACAACGCCCTGAAGGTCGGGAATCTGGATGTGTAACCCTTACCTCTCCTCTCTTGTCCCGCCGAAGCTCTGAAAGAGCGAAGGCGGATGAGGGAGAGGTCGTCTCGCCGAAGCGTAGCGCAGGCGGAAGGGTGAGGGGTAAATCAGCCCCTCTCCCTTCCATGACATCCTGAGCGACTTGTCCGCCGAAGCCTTGGCGAAGGCGGAAGCGTTACGCAGTAACGCGCAGTCGAAGGATCTTATGGCAAGACAGGATCCTTGCATCCTTTTCCTCTCTCCTGTACATCTGGCGCTGACGTTTGAAACCGTCACGATACCGGTTCACCGCTCCCGCAGAGCGGATTTATTGTGCCTTTTTTGGGCGCAATACGTCCTTTTCTATGTCGGGAGTGGGGTGAATGCAGCTGCGCCGGTATTCCCTCTCACCCTGCCTGCCCCGCCGACTTGTCCGCCATAGACTTGGCGACGGCGGAAGCCTCGGCCAAGGCGGATGGGAGAGGAAAGCGCCTAGCGCAGGGTGAGGGGTAAATAATGAATCTCCCTCTCCTCTCCAGCTGGAACCGGAAAGGTGATTTACAGAGAGGAATGCATTACTTTCGCTTTTATAGGGCATATTGATCAGATTATATAGATAAGGATAAAAATCATGCTGACATTTTCTGAGGTAGAGAAGGCCAGAGAGGCCACCCAAGGGACAGGACAATGGGAACTACCAGAGCCTGACATATCTATCGCCCAGCTGTTTGCGTTAGAACTCTGGGTAAGGGCAGCCAGAAAATTTATTCAGGATGGCATTTCAAATGAAGTATTAAAAAATGTTGTATTGAGAGAACTTATACGTGGCCTTGTTTTACACACCAAGGAGCGAATTAATCCTGAAAATCTCGAGGCGCTTAATGATTTGCGCCGTGCGACAGGTCCTGCTTTCAAATCACATTTCTGTGCGGCTGTAAAAAGCATGCCATACAATGAGGATTCGGACAACAATTTTTCACTGCTCTTTATGCGGCTTGAGCACGATCAGGAACTGGCAGAAGCATTTGACAGGCAAAAAATATCAGGCATTGCAAAAAACAGCGTACTTTTCTTTTTGGAAAAGAAACTGGCGATGCAATTAATTTAAAGAGAGAAATAACGCTGCAATTTTCTCCGCCCCGTTTCGAAGCGCTTGAACAAGAGCATGGCGACCGCATATTCAGACTCCCGATCGCATTGATGGATATGCCTCTTGGGGACAGGAGGAAATTACTTCAGGCAGTCGACGTGGCAGGTTTGGCCAGTAAAGGAATTACCGAATTTGAATTCAATGGCGCAAGACTTCTTGGAAACCTGGCGTGTTATGTGGATCATTATCCATGCTGGCAGGAAGGCATAAAAAAAGCTTTTCGCGACTCTTCCGCTACTTACAGCTATGCACATATCGCTGCCGTACTCGATCTGATCCCAAATATGAGGCCATATTTTCTGGCGGCGACCCTGACTGACAGAAACATTGTCCAGAATACAATCACCCAGCCTGTTGCACCAAGTGGTATAGAACCTGTTCTTCCCCTGCTTGGGCCTGACTGGCTGATGCAGGCTCTTGGTGCCCATGGGCACAATATCAATTCATCGAACCTGGTCAGATTTTTAGCAGAGACCAGAAAAATGTATGTTTTTTCTCTGGTTGAAGACAATGGCTGGACCCAGAAACGGGCAGAACAGGCCTTCAATTCACGATACATGGCCCCTGCTTGTCACGGTATGGAACATTGTTTTTCCGCTCACGAAACAGAACGTCAGCAAATAAAACGCGTAACGGACTATGACAGGATTTCTCAAGACAGCTCCGATACAGATTCTGCCACAATTGCCTCGGCCCTGCATCAGGCAGCGCTGAAGGGAATAGCTCAACGCCAGCAATTAAAATGCGGATAAATGAACCTTCTTCTCCTCTCCAGCTGGCGGTATTTTTCGCCTGATCTGCACCGCATATTCGATCGGCCACTGAAAGACCTGGACGTCGTGCGCATTCCCACCGCGGCGTTCGGGCACAACACCCAGGAGTGGCTGGAGCCGGAAAAGGCCTGGCTGCAGGGTCATATGAAAAGCTTCGCCGACTTTGACCTGCGCGGCAAAATGGTCGACGAGGTCCGGCAGGCGCTGGCCGAGGCTGATATCATCTATGTCACCGGCGGAAATACGTACTTTCTTCTGGAGCATGTGCAAAAGAGCGGCTTTGCGAAAGTTCTGAAAGAATGCCTGAACCGGGGCGCGTGGTACATGAGCGCCAGTGCGGGCAGTATCCTCGCCTGCCCGGACATTGACCACATCCGTCCCATGAACGACCCATCCTGCGCCCGGCTGGACGATACCAAAGGCCTTGGCCTTGTACCCTTTCTGATCATGCCCCACACCGACCAGCCCGCTTTCGCCACACTGACCCAGAAAATCGCCAGAGAACAGCATCAGACCATCCTCGGTCTGCGCGACGACCAGGTTTTGTGTATAAGAGATGGGTATGTGGAGGTTTTACAGCAGCGCCAGTCCTGACTTTATCAGGATCCACCAGGCCATTTTTCCCTGCATTGGTTTCATGGTAAGAGTCAATCCGGTCAAGAATCAGCAGGGAAAGAAAAAAGCCATGGAAGTCCAGATCCTGAACAATAAAACCAATACGGTGGAACTGCGCTATGTCCGTGTTACAGAAAATCTGTTCGCTGACCCTGTAACATATCTGCACGTACACGGTTCTTTTCCAGATGTGGATACCGTTGACGCACTGTTTCAAGGTGCTGGAATCCCTGTGGATGCACCTGACAGCCGGAAGCCTGATATCTATGTCCGTGACGGGAATATAAACAAGGCCCTGAAAACCCTTCACCTTCGCGTCGGAGAAGGACCGGTGTTCTCGCCCGATGAAGGGCGGGATTATTCACACACGGCGTTCCGCTTGCGGACCCTGCCGCCCGTCCAGATTGACATACATGCCAACCGCATGGCCCTGACCGTACATGGCGATGCCCTTTCCGTGCATGTGCTTTGGAAAGCCTTCGTCAGATTTGAACCGAATTCAGGCGTTGCAAATACACCACTGGCGGTCGGTCAGAAAAGTTTTTCCGTCTCCGGGTGGATGGAGGCCCATATGGCCATAGAGTGCTGGGAGCAAAAGGGGTATATTTCCGCAGAAGCCGCCCACAGGCTAAAACAGCTTCTGAAGCAGCCAGCCGTCCCTGCTGCGCCGGCTCTTTCTGGCCCGGCAGGCGGATAAGAGCCACTTGCTGCCTCCCCTCCTCCACGCCATCCAGGCCAAAACTGAAAGAATCAACAAAAGGCCGTTCATCATTGCCGTTTCCGGGTTTGCAGGATCGGGGAAGTCGACGCTGGCGGGGCGAGTGGCAGAGACGCTCCGCGATACAGAAATAATCCCTCTCGATCACTTCATCACGCACCGGCTGGTGCACCGGGACGAGGACTGGAGTGGCTTTGACCGGGAACGTTTCCGGCGCGAAGTGCTGATCCCTGCGCGGGAAGGAAAATCCATCACGTACGGCGTCTACAGCTGGCCGGACGATGCCATCACCAGCCACAGGACCGTGCCGCCTTCGCTTTTCCTGATCGTCGAGGGATGCAGCCTGTTTCATCCCGACCTGCTGCCGTACTATGATTTCATCGTCTGGATCGACATGCCGCTGGAGGAATCTGCCCGCCGCGGCGCTGCCCGCGACAAGGCCCTGGGCGCCGACCATGACAAAAACTGGCAGGATATCTGGATGCCCAACGACCGCGACTTCTTCCAGAAATACTCCCCCCAGACAGCAGCGGATTTTGTGTATGAAGATGTTTAGGAACACCCCGCTCACCCAGCGCGATCCATCAATTTTCTGCACTGCAACACACAGCCATTTCTGACAGAAATCTTGCAAATTCAGGGTATTTTCCTGTATTGTGAAGCCTTGAATATAACAGGGGTACCCAGGGACACCATGCAGACCAAAGTTGCCGAAATCGCCGATGGAATCTATCGTCTCTCCACCCTCGTGCCGGACATCGCCCCGCCCGCCGGTTTTGTGTTCAACCAGTTCCTGGTTCTGGGGGACGAGCCGCTCATGTTCCACGCGGGTCTGCGCAAGATGTTTCCGCTGATCCGCGAGGCCGTCAATCGTATCGTGCCGGTGGAGAAACTGCGCTGGATCACCTTTGGCCATTTCGAGGCGGACGAGTGCGGCGGCCTGAACGACTGGCTCGCGGTTGCACCCCAGGCGAAGGCGGCTCACGGGGCCACCGGGTGCCTGGTGTCGCTCAACGACGTGGCGGACCGCACCCCGCGCGAGCTGGCCAACGGCGAGGTCATCGACCTGGGCCGGGGCAAAAAGGTGCGCTATATCGACACGCCGCACACGCCCCACGGCTGGGACGCCGGCCTGCTGTTTGAGGAATCCACGAAGACCCTGCTGTGCGGCGACCTGTTCACCCAGCTGGGCGACGGGCCGGCCCTGGTGGAAAGCGACATTGTGGGGCCAGCGATCATGGGCGAGGATCTGTTCAGATATTCGTCCCTGAACCCGAATATGGGAACCACAATCCGCGGCCTGGCGGACCTTGCGCCGCGCACCCTGGGACTGATGCACGGCCCGTCGTTCGCGGGCGACGGCGCCGCAGCCCTGCGGGCCCTGGCGGATGATTACGACCGGCGCACCACAGACCGCACTCCAGTCGCCGACGAAACCCGGGTTGCGACGTAAGCCGCTGACATAGATCTGAAAAAGCATGGGTAGATATCCGGCTTTCATTCTTTTGACGGCGATTGCCTTTCCCCCCAGGCGGGGGACAAAAGGCTGGACAAAGTCGATCTGGGGGGTACGACCGGAAATATTCCCGTCTGCGAATCCTGCGCCATACCTCCGGTTTCGATGACGACACCGCACAGGTCGCCCGGCGCTTCAGGGACGCCCGATCCGCCGCCCTGCAGAACGGGGGCCGTGACTTCCAGTGCCGATAGCGGACCCTGAACTGCGCCCTGTATAATCCTTATTACTTACATCATTTTTTGCTACTCATGATTTATGAGTGAATCGCAAAATGAAGCGCTTCCCGCCTGGGGCGGATATGGCCATGAAACATCAACGGCTTATATGGATGCGCATGAGAGGCTGCTTTACGCCCTGATTCAACTGGCCGTCCAGCAGGGAAAGACTGTCCGGGCTCTTGATCTTGCCTGTGACCGGGGGACCACATCACAACGCCTGGCCGAAGCTGGCGCCCATGTGGTGGCTGTTGATCTCAACCTGGAAACAAAAGCGCGCCTGGAAAATTCAGAACGTATCGAGTTCATACAGTCGGATATCCGCGATCTGCCTGAAACTGTATGCAGGCAGAAATTTGACTTCATCCTTTTCCAGCGCGCCCTGGACTGTATTCCTTCCCCGGACGGCATCCGCGTCCTGAAATCAATACAGGACATGCTGAAGCCCCATGGAAAGCTGTTCATGACGGTGAGCAGTCCTGAAGCAGACTATGCGGCAGGATATGAAGGAAGGAACGTCCCCCTGGAAAAACGTTTTCATGAACTGGCCCCGGAATTCCAGCGAGAACATCACTTTTTCCAGAAAATCTGCATGTATGGAAAGGAAGAGCTTCTTCACATTCTCCGCAGACAGGACTGGCGGGTAGATGTTGCCTTCATGTCCGCCAGCGGCAGCAACAAGATTGTCGCCCGGAAGCCACCCTGGTGGCAAACTCGTCAGATCCGGACGATGGCCGCTGCAGCATCCCTGGTGGCTCTGTCCTGGCCGGTTTCAGGCATTATTTCCCGGTCCCAGGCTCCCCAGTCCCCCGAAAATCTGCCAGAAACCTCTTCACAGGTCGATATCGAGGATCTGATAGAGAACTCGGAAACTTTTGCAATGACCCGCCGCAATAAGACCGGAAAAGAAATTGTTGTTCTGGCATCTGCCCCCTATCTGCATGATCCTGATGCGATTCTGAACCTGAAAGAGACACTTCCTTCCCGCTGGCGGATGAAGGAAACGGCGATAGAATTCTCGGGGCAAAACTATACTGTTTATTACGTACCACGATACCGGCCGCATTATGTTTCAAGTTATACACACGGGTTGTCGCCCAAACCCTGAACAGAAGAAGTCATTTTTTCAGCTTCGCACTGTGCGCATTGTAGTGCGTCCAGATCATGCGGGCGGCGACGCTGCGGTGCGGGCGCCAGGGCTCGCCAAACGCCAGCATCTCGGCCTTTGAAGGCTTGCCGGGAAGGCCCAGCAGGTTCTGCACGCCCAGTACGATGCCGAGGTCATCAACAGGCCACACGTCCAGTCGGTGCAGGCTGAACATCAGGTACATCTCCGCCGACCAGTTGCCAAAGCCCTTGATCTGGCGCAGCGCGGCGATGGCCTGCGCGTCGTCCAGCCCGTGCACATGGTCCAGGTCCAGCGTTTTTATCGCCAGCGCCTGCGCCAGGCCGCGGGCATAGCCGATTTTTTGCCGGCTGAGCCCGCAGGCCCTTAATGCATCTTCCTCCAGCGCCAGCAGGGTTTCCGGCGCGAGAGAGTCCAGCGCCGCCTCTACCTTGCGCCAGATACTGGCCGCCGCCGCCACCGAGACCTGCTGCCCGATGATAATGCGCAGCAATGATGCGAACCCCGGCGCGCGGCCCAGGTCCAGGGGCGGCCCGGCCTCGAGGCACGCCTTCAGCCGGCGATCCTTCTTTGCCAGACCCCGGGCCAGTTTCAGGTAATCATGCATCCGCGCAGCATATCACAGATCCAGCCAGGGATCCTAAAGTTCAGGCCTGCAGTAAGCCAGGGCACGGCTCACAGCGTCGCTGTCGGCCTGGGACAGGGGCAGGGTTTTCTCACAGGCGCGCTGGAGGTCCTGCTGGGCTTCAGGCACCTTACCGGAAGATTTACCAAAACATGTGAACGATACGGATGACTTCAATTCCATGCTGTTATGGAAAAAGGCTGCCGTGAAAACGGTGCCATCCGGAAAAAACAGGGAAAGGCACTGGGACAGAACAGTCTTTGTTTTATCGGGGATCATATGTTTGACCAGCACGGTGCCCTGCTCTGGATTGCAGGTGAAAAGAGTCAGTTCGGCAGGGGCTGACCCCACCAGCTCCTTGCAGAAATTAAACTCTGCCGCCTGACTCTGAATGGCCTGTCCCTGGACTGTTTGGCCGGGTTTCCGGCTTGAAGAGAGCGGCGGGCTGAACCCCTGCCTGAAGCCCAGAGTGTCAAGGCGTCCATAGAGCTCCCATTTGTTTTCGGAACAGGTCCCTCCTGCCAGCACACTGGCCAGAGCCGTCAGTACAATGTTCCTTCCGGCACTTTTTCCACCCTGAACAGACATCCTGCTTCTCCGTTCTTCTAAATCAGAAATTGTTTAGATTCATATTTATATAATCTTTGAGTGTCAATCAGGGAGAGGCAAACACACCTTGACCACTGCCCTTCTTCCATGAGACCAGAGCACCCATGCTGCAACACATCAAAGCCGCAAGAGCCAACCAGCGCGGCAACGGAAATATCGTCACCGGCACGGTCTGCACCATGCTGGCCATGCTCCTGTTCGCGGTCATGAACACGGGGGCCAAGCTCCTGACCGGCCACCACCCGCTGGAGATCGGGTTCTACCGCAACCTGTTCGGCACATTCCTGTTCGGCGCCATTATCCTGTGGCAAGGCAAAACCCACCTTCTGAACATGTCCAGCAACAAGGGCCTGGTTCTGGGCCGCTCAGTGATTGGTTATCTCAACCTGGTGTTTTCCTTCAGCGCCTTTCAGGCCCTGCCCATGGCCAATACCCAGACCCTGCTGTTCACGGGATCCCTGCTGGTGCCCCTGCTGGGCTTTGTGTTCCTGGGGGAACGCATCGGGCGGTACCGGTACGCCGTGATCATCAGTGGTTTTGCGGGCGTGTGCCTGATTGCCGGCCCCACGGCAGAGCTGAGCGCCCTGGGCGTCACCTGGGCCTTGCTTGCCGCCCTGTGCCAGGCCGCACAGGCCATCCTGCTGCGCCACATAGGCAAGGCGGATTCACCGCTGACCATCTCGTTCTGGTTCATGGCTATCGGCATCATCCTGGCAGGCGCGGCCATGCCTTGGGTCGCCACAGTCCCTGACACCCGGGAGATCCTGATCCTCGCCTGCCTGGCCATAGCCGGCACAGCCTGGCCCAGCTGTTCCTGACGCAGGCCTACGCCCACCTGCAGGCCGGCCTGGTGGGCGCACTGAATTACTTCCAGCTGATCTGGGCGACCCTGTTCGGCTGGGTCTTCTGGAACGCCCTGCCCGGCCCGCTGGTCATCGCCGGCAGCGCCATCATCGTGGCCGGCAACCTGTTCATTCTCTGCCGGGAGCAAAGAATGAAAAGGGAAAACCTGCCTTAAGGCTTCAGCAGGGTCATGCACCGCATGGCTTCCTGTTTTGCCTGCTCATCCTGCATGTATTTCTGCGTCATCTCCGCCGCAGGGACATCCCCGTACTTCTGCACGATCAGACGGCTCTGGCAGTCGCACATGGCCTGCTCGACCTCTGGCGTAAGGCGGGGATCAACGGAAAGTCCCATACTCCTTACATTCTCCAGACCGCGGGCGGATTCCTTCATGCACCAGTCCTTCACCTCTACCAGCGCCGCTTCCTGGCCCGGGGTCAGGGGCGCTGTGTCATCCGGCCAGAAAACCACCATCAGGACAACAAACAGGGCCACAAGGGCAACCACAACAATACCCAGTATTTTCAGAATACGACCAAACATGTTTTTCCTTTCTGGAGCAGAAGACGGGAAGTAAATTTTCCTGATGTGATATCAGGGTGCAGGACCAGTACCAGGATTGAACTCCCCATAAAGGGTTCTGAAGGCGTATCGTATCACTGAGTCCCCTGATACAGTCTGAAAGCCACGACTTATTTCCATTCTTCTTGCTCCCCCGAAAAAATACGTGCGGGTTGTCAAAACCTCAATGTCTCCTCCTGCAGGGAATTCCTTCGTGGGATGAGCACCGAAAGGAAGCCGGATCAGGGCGTCACATTTATCATATTCATGCCCGGGGAAATATGGATCAACAACCCGCGACTTCCCGACAATATACCAGCGGCCGCTGCCTCCGGTTTCCAGATCCATGCGGCTGAAGCCTGCGACAGACTCACAGTCAGGCTGCCACACCTGGGGAGAAGTCAGCAGGAACTGAAAGACTTCCACTGCCGCAGAAGAATCTGCCGCAGGAGAAGAATCCTCTGGTCCGCAACCTGCGGCCACAAGTATTGCGCATAATAGGCCAGGCAGCCTCTCCATGAATTACCTCATCTTCAGACCTGGAAAGAAAACTAATAAGCAGACAAAGTTTCTTCAAGATTTCTTCAGGACCTGCATCTTCAGGGGTATGTGCGGACAATTACCGGGGAAAGCGACGGTCCGGATTCCAATACAGCGACAGACCCTGTGTGCCAAAAAATATTAACCTTCCCGCCCGGCCAGACGGGCTACGGCGCGGGAGCGGCCAATCAGGGGCAACAGCACTTTCAGCTCAGGCCCATTTTCCCGCCCCGTCAGGGCTTTGCGCAGCGGCATGAACAGGGCCTTGCCTGAGCGACCGGTGGCTTTTTTCACAGCATCCACCCACTGGCCCCAGGTATCCGCCGTCCAGGGGTCGGTAGGCAGCAGGCTGTCCGCCACAGCCAGAAACTCCCGGTCCGCCGGGTCGATGACCGGCATAATGCTGGTTTGAGCCATATGCCACCACTCCACCGCCTCATCCAGGCGGGAAATATTGCCATGAATGGCGGTCCAGAAGCCCTCGTCCGCCTGGGGCAGACCCAGAGCGTGCAGCCGCTCCCGGACCGCAGCAAAAGGCATCTGGTGCAGGATGCGGCCGTTGAGGCGTTTCAGCTCCTCGATGTCAAAGCGCGGCGTGCTGCGGGCAATGCGACCCAGGTCAAATCCCGCAATCAGGTCCGCATCGCTGGTACGCGGCTCAACCGGGTCGGACGTTCCCACGCGGGCCAGCAGGCTTTTGATGGCCATGGCCTCGATCCCCATCTCGTCCCGCAGCTGGGCGATGCTCAGGCTGCCCGTACGCTTGGACAGCTTTTCTCCCGTGGAACCGCTCAGCAGCGGCAGATGGGCAAACTGTGGCACCCGGCCCGCAATGGCCTGGAACATCTGGATCTGGGAGGCTGTGTTGGTCGTATGCTCCTCCGCCCGGATGATGTGGGTGATGCCAAAATCCAGGTCATCGATGACCGAGGACAGTGAGTACAGGATATACCCATCCTCCCGCACCACAACGGGATCGCTGAGGCTGGCGCCCTCGAATTTCTGGGACCCTCGCACCAGGTCGTCCCAGGCGATGGGCTCATGCTTCAGCAGGAAGCGCCAGTGGGGCTTTTTTCCCTCCGCAGCGAACCGGGCGTGGTCGGCCGCTGTCAGGTTCAGGGCTGCACGATCATAGACAGGCGGCTTGCCCTGCCCTGTCATGATCCGGCGCCGGATTTCCAGTTCCTCTTCGGTCTCATAACAGGCGTAGATACGCCCTGCTGCCTTCAGCTGTTCAATCACCTCCACATAGCGGGCCGTGCGGTCACTCTGGCGGGCAAAGCGGTCCCAGGTCAGGCCCAGCCAGGTCAGGTCCCGCTCGATCCCCAGGGCGTATTCTTCCCTGGACCGCTCCAGGTCCGTGTCGTCCAGGCGCAGCATGAAGGTGCCACCATGCTTGCGGGCGAACAGCCAGTTCACCAGCATGGTGCGGATATTGCCTACATGAAGCCAGCCCGTGGGGCTGGGTGCGATACGAACGGCGACAGACATGGCTACCAGACAGGGAAAATGAACAGGAAAAGCCTTCTACCACGCCTTGCACCCGTGATGAAGTGGTATGGCGTAAACCGTTTGTGAAGGAATTCCGGGTTAATCTGCAGTCATGGATGCACTCCCCGCGATTTTCTGAATGAATCTGCTTTCGTATCTCCATCAACACACCATCTCTCTCTGGACGGGCACTGTCATGTCCATCAGGCGCATGGCCACATACGGCTTTCTTCTGTTCATGTCTGCAGCATCCACCAGCTATGCGGCAGAGGGGCAGAAAGGCGCGCCGGATACCCCGAGCGCCACAGCATGCACCAGTCTCCGGACCCACATGGAACAGCTGGACTGCCGGCTGGCGGAACTGGGACAGACCAAAGACCAGATCCTGGCAAGGCTGAAAAACGCCTCAACGCGCGATGAGCGGCGGCTGGCAGACCGGAACCTGAAACAAAACCGGCAGGAAACCGTCTCGGTTTACGGGAAACAGGCCGGAATTCTGGAAAAGGTGGCAAAAGACGTTACATCCTCCTGCCTGAAAGCCCGCGTTCACGGGGATATCGCCGCGACACGCTATGGCCAGTATTCCGGCTTCTGGTACAAGGACAAGGCTGCAAAGCCATATCAGGCCGCTTTCCGACTGGCCGAAAAGAAAAGGGTGCAGTCCCTGGCCAGATGCGCCCTGGATGAAAATGAGCCTTCAGGAGACCGGATCGCTGCCCGGCAGGCGCTGATCAATGCGCCGGACTACATCAGCGCCAGCGGGAAATACGCTGCCATCATCGTTGATCTGGACACCGGCCAGGTCCTCCACGACGAGGATGCCGGAAAACGGATCTGGCCGGCCTCGCTGGTCAAGATCATGACCCTGTTCCTGATCTTCGATGACCTGGAAGACAGGGATCCCCTGAAAAAAATCAGCGCGGATGACAGGATTATCATGACCAGGGATGCCAACGCTGTTCCACGCTCGCATCTGCGGATGAAAACCGGAGAGGAACTGACAGTCGCCACATCCATCGAGGCGCTGGTGGTCCTTTCAGGCAACAACGTGGCCGAAGCGGCGGCCATGCGCGGCGGAACCAGGGATGCCTTTGTGGCCCGGATGAACACGAAGGCAAAGATGCTTGGCATGCATGGGACCCGCTTTACCAATCCATCGGGCCTCCACGATGATGGCCGTAAGAAAAGCGATGAAGGGCAGTACACAACGGCCGGGGACATGGCCATCCTGGTGACGGCCATCCGCAGGGAACACCCGGACCTTTTCCGGCAGTATTTCTCCATGACATCCATGCAGTGGAAAGGGCGCACGCTGCCCGGACACAACAAGCTCCTGAAGAAATATGCTGACGGGAAAGGCGGGGACATAACCCTGGAGGGCAGCAAGACCGGCTTTACCGAGCCCTCGGGTTGTCATGTGGCCGTAGTGGCCCGGAGCAAAGACCGGCATATCGCCCTGGTTCTGGCGGGCCTGCGCAACGCCCCGGAACGGGATGAGCTGGCTGAAATCCTGCTGAAACAGAGCCTCGAAAATGCCCCGCCGGATCTGGGCGGCACCCCGGACCAGGACAGAAAGACCTGGAAACGCATCGAGACGGCTTATGCACAGCTGACCGGCCAGCATAACCGCCTGGCCCAGGCGAACAGCGGGCTGCAGGTGAGGTAATCCTCTTTAGCACTGCCTGTCATTCCGACCGGGGCCGCAGGCCGAGTGGAGGAATCTCACAGAAATCTTTCAGCTTCCCGGCGTGGCATGAAGATACCACTCTTCACCCAGATCCACCCACTGCGGGTTCATCATTGCGATCAAGGCGTTTTTCTTTTCCCGCCGCCACATTTTCAGCTGCTTTTCCCTCAGGATTACGTCCTCAATGCTGCCTGAGGATTCGTACCAGACCAGCCTGGTCACTTTGTATTTTCTGGTAAAGCCTTCAACCTGTCCGCTTCTGTGTTCAGAAATCCGGCGTTCCAGGTTGTTGGTTACACCGATGTAAAGCACTTCGTTTGTTTCATTGGCAAGGATGTAGACGTAATAGCTTTTCATACAAACCCCCTGATTTGAGATCCCTCGACTGCGCGTCACCGCGTGACGCTCCGCTCGGGATGACAATTAATGGCTGCCCAACCTAAACATCCACGTCCTGGACAAACCTGGCATTCTGCTGGATATACTGGAAGCGCAGCTCGGGCCGCTTGCCCATCAGGCTTTCCACCAAGGCGCGGGTTTCCGCTTCCGCATCCGGTTCTGCAGGGTCGGACCCGTCCGGCACGATCACCCGGATCAGGGACCGCCGCTTCGGGTCCATGGTGGTTTCCTTCAGCTGGGCGGGCTGCATCTCTCCCAGACCTTTAAACCGGCTGATTTCCACCTTGCGGTTCTTGAAGGTTGTGCCCAGAAGCTTGTCCCGGTGCGCATCATCCCGGGCATATTCCACCAGGTTTCCGGCGCTCAGGCGGTACAGCGGCGGCATGGCCAGGTACAGGTGGCCATGACGGATCAGCTCCGGCATCTCGCGATAGAAAAACGTCATGAGCAGCGAGGCAATATGGGCCCCGTCCACGTCCGCGTCCGTCATGATAACCACCCGCTCGTACCGCAAGGCCGCCAGGGAAAAATCAGAACCGGATCCGCAGCCCAGCGCCTGGATCAGGTCAGCCAGTTCCTGGTTGGCCTTCATCTTGTCGGCACTGGCGCTGGCCACGTTCAGGATCTTGCCGCGCAGGGGCAGGATGGCCTGGGTTTCCCGCATACGCGCCTGCTTGGCCGAGCCGCCGGCGGAATCCCCCTCTACCAGAAAAATCTCGGTCCCCTCGGCCGCATTGCTGCTGCAGTCCGCCAGCTTGCCGGGAAGGCGGAGGCGGCGGGTCGCGCTCTTGCGGCCCGTTTCCTTCTGGTTCTTTTTACGGGCCCGCTCCTCGGCCTTTTCAATCAGCCGCTCCAGCAGAACAGCGCCCGCCTGGGGGTCGGAGGACAGCCAGTGTTCGAACCGGTCCTTCAGGGCCTGCTCCACCAGGCGCGCGGCCTCGGCCGTACCCAGTTTTTCCTTGGTCTGGCCCTGGAACTGGGGATCGCGGATAAACACGGATAGCAGCACTGCCGCACCGCCCAAGGCATCGTCCGCCGTGATCTGCGCCGCCCGCCGGTTGCCCGACATATCACCGAAGGATTTCAGCCCCTTGACGATGGCGCTGCGCAGGCCGGCTTCGTGGGTTCCGCCCTGGGGCGTGGAAATGGTGTTGCAATAGGAATGGCTGAAGCCTTCCTCCTCATCGTCCGGCCAGGCCAGCGCCCATTCCACGCCCCCGGCACCATCCGGAAACTCCACCAGGTCCGAAAAGGCCCGGACCCCCAGCAGCGGCCGGCCAGACAGGGCTTCTTCCAGAAAATCCCGCAGGCCGTTGGGAAAATGAAGGGTGGCTTCCGGCGGCGTTTCTGTGCCTTTCACCAGATCCGGCGCGCAGGACCAGCGGATCTCCACGCCCCGGTACAGATAGGCCTTGGACCGGGCCAGCGCGTACAGGCGCTCGGGCCGGAAGCGGATGCTGCCGCCGAAAATCTCCGGGTCCGGGTGGAAAGTCACCGTTGTGCCGCGCCGGTTCTGGACAGGGCCCAGATCCTTGAGCTTGCCCTGCGGAACGCCACGGCTGTAGGCCTGCTGCCACAGGCGGCGGTCGCGGGCCACCTCGACCACCATGCGGTCGGACAGGGCGTTGACCACCGAGGCCCCGACCCCGTGCAGGCCACCAGCAGTGGCGTACGCCTTCCCGCTGAACTTGCCGCCCGAATGCAGGGTGGTGAAAATGATCTCCAGCGCCGATTTGCCGGGATAGCGCGGATGCTCGTCCACCGGAATGCCGCGGCCGTTGTCGCGGATGGTGACCGCGCCATCGGCGTGCAGCTCCATGTCGATGCGGTCGGCATGGCCGGCCACCGCCTCGTCCATGGCGTTGTCCAGCACCTCGTTCACCAGGTGGTGCAGGGCGCGTTCGTCCGTACCGCCGATGTACATGCCGGGACGCTTGCGGACAGGCTCCAGCCCCTCCAGAACCTCGATGTCCCGGGCGGAATAGCTGTCCTGACGGCCTTTGGGGGAAGATGAAAAAAGATCACTCATGGCGCGGACTATAGGAAATCCGGTACGGTTTTTCCATGGGAAAACCTGTTGGCGCAAGTATTTCCGGAAAGTATGCTGCGCCTGATTTGTAAGGGAACACAGGACATGCAGGACGAATCCAGGTTAAAATCACAGTTTCCCAGGCCTGATGATGAAGAATCCCTGACAAGGTTCATCCAGCGGCTGAAAACTGCCTGCGGCACAGACAAAAGCAACATCAGAGGTCTGGCTGTTGTCTTGACCCGGTGGTATTCCCCGGGAGAGCCGGGAGAAGGCGAAACAGCCTCCTTTGTGGACCTCCGCCCCTTTTACCGGCTGCAGATAACCGCTTTCCAGGCAGACACGGCCAAAGCCCTGTGGGCAGCATCTAAACCTTTCAGGGTAAAGGACCGCTACAGGATCGATCCTGAAAATGGCATTTATTCCCTGGTTTTTGATTTTCGCCCGGAACAGGGAAAAACGCTGGAAAGTGTACTGAAAGGTCTTGCGGACAGTTTCAGGCAGGCGCTGGAAAAACTGCATGCAGCCCGCACCCGGGTCCCCGTCCCCGCAAAGGCAGAAAAATTCGCTCCTGCAGCACCTCCCCCGGCACAGCCAGTACCTGTCCCCCGGTATAAAGGCCCGCCACCATCCAGGCCGGTGCCAAACCAGCCCTGGGATCTACCTGGATCACCCCTGGAAAACGCTTACGAACCCTCTGAAAACACAGCTGCTCCTGCCCACCCCTCACCATGACAGAAAGCCCGATGGATCAGGATTTTGCAGCAAGGGAAAAACAGATTGAGCAGGCTTCACGGCAGTTGGCGGAAGACAGGGTCAGGACCTGGTACCACGGCCCCCGCCCTCTGACAGCAGACACATTTCCTGGAAAGCCTGACAGGACCAGGAATATCTCAATCCTGCTGAAACTGATGGAGGACGATGTCGGCACAATAAAAGTGCTGACCAGGACAGCCGGAAGCGATTCTCCGGCCTGATATCCTGGCCATGGTCGAACGGTTGGTAGCCGCAGTCCACGACTTTCCCGGGAATGTGGATGAAACAGCGGCTGCACGCCAGCTGACAGAGGCCCGTCATACCCTGAAAACAGCCCTGCTGAAATACCCGGCCCAGGCAGATATCGACAGGATCCGGGCGCTGATGAATTCCATGGACCACGCCCTGCTGACCCGCTTTTCCGATTGAACCCATTATCTGGAAGATACGCATCCGGAAATTCTGGAATCAGCTGCCCTGGAGATTGCAGGAAGGACCGGAGGGCTAGAGATCATTGTCCCCTGGATCAAACGCCTGGAAGGAACACCCGGACAGGCCATTGTGCTGAGGGTTCTGAAATCCTGGCTGGACGCGCTGGAGCAGAAAGGCCGGGAGGGAACCTCCCCTCAACGCTCCTGCGCCCGTGATGCCCTTGCACTGGGGCAGGAACTGACCCTCCGGAACATTGATCCAGGGCTTGTATTTTCTGCCGAACATGCAAAAGTTTTTGGCTCATGGCTCCTGCAGGAACCCTTCAGACGCGGTCATGCAGACTTCATCATCATGCTGGCCCATGGGGACAGTGCAGAGCCTCACCTGTCCGTCCTGGACAGTGCAGAAATTCTGAAAACCCTGCGGGACCAGTTTTTGCAGTCTGCAGATCCATGGTTTCTGCGCCGGCTTCTGGCCGCCCTGCAGATGTCCACGCACCTGGATGACGCCACGCTGAACCGTTATTTCAAACAGCTTCCGGGCAAAGGGCCGCATCCTGTATTCTCGGCAATTCATCTCCTGAATACCTTTGCAGGAAATCCCCGTATCGCTTCCGGTTCCGTGGACAATATTTTCCAGTGGGCTTTCGGACAGACGCTCCATGTCCCTTTCCTGCGCAGCCCTGAAAAAGGTTATTTCACAGACCGGATGGTTTTTTTCCCGCTGATGGCCGCTGCCCTGAAATGGCCTGCGGGAAGAAAGGCGGCAGAACCCCTGCTGCCGCTGGTCATCAGGGCGCCGGACAGCCAAGAAAAGAAAACCTTTTACGCCCGCCTGACAGAAGCGGCAGAGGCAAGAGATCCCGTTCTGTCCGTCATGGCCCGGCACTGGAAGTCCATTCTGACCGACCGTCCCGTTCCCGACCTGTCCAGTCTCCAGGCCGTAGCCCGCGCCCGCGATGCTCTGGGACGGGCGGTTGAGCGCCACTCCAGGATGTGAGGGCGTCAGAAAGTCAGCCCCTTTCCTGTCATCCTGAGCGGAGCACTGCGCAGCAGTGCGAAGCCGAAGGATCTCTATTGTTGGGCGAGATCCCTCCACTGTGCTTTGCTTCGGTCGGAATGACAGTGAGGGGAGAAGGAAGATCAGAGGGCCTTCACAATCTCCTCGGTAACCTTCTTGGCATCGCCGAACAGCATCAGGGTGTTGTCACGGAAGAACAGCTCGTTCTCCACACCCGCGTAGCCGGCCGCCATGGACCGCTTGATGAACAGCACCGTCTTGGCCTTTTCCACGTCCAGGATCGGCATGCCATAGATGGGTGATTTCGGGTCGGTCTTCGCTGCCGGGTTGGTGACGTCGTTGGCCCCGATGACATAGGCTACGTCGGCCTGGGCGAAATCGCGGTTGATCTCCTCCAGCTCGAACACCTCGTCGTACGGCACGTTGGCCTCGGCCAGCAGCACGTTCATATGCCCCGGCATGCGGCCCGCCACCGGATGGATGGCGTACTTCACGTCCACGCCTTCCGCTTTCAAAAGGTCGCCCATCTCGCGCAATGCATGCTGGGCCTGGGCCACGGCCATGCCATAGCCCGGCACGATGATCACCCGCGCCGCATTTTTCAGGATAAAGGCTGCATCCTCTGCCGAGCCCGTTTTGACGGTCCGGTCACCCGCCGCACCTGTGCCACCGGCTGCCACAGCCCCGGTCCCGCCGCCGAAGCCGCCCAGGATCACGTTCCAGATGGACCGGTTCATGCCCTTGCACATGATATAGCTGAGGATAGCGCCCGATGCGCCCACCAGGGCGCCGGTGACAATCAGCAGGTTGTTCTGCAGGGTAAAGCCAATGCCTGCCGCCGCCCAGCCCGAATAGCTGTTGAGCATCGAGATCACCACGGGCATGTCCGCGCCGCCGATGGGCAGGATCAGCAGGAAGCCCAGCGCCAGCGACACCAGGATGACCAGCCAGAACGGCAGGGCCATCTGGGTCGCGCACAGCCAGACTGTCAGCAACACCAGCAGCACCCCCAGTCCGGCATTCAGATGGTGCTGGTAGGGGAACACCAGTGGCTTGCCGGATACCAGGCCCTGAAGCTTGGCAAAAGCCACAACGGAGCCGGTGAAGGTAATAGCCCCGATGGCCACGCCCAGGCTCATCTCGATCAGGCTGCCCACATGGATATGGTCATCGCTGCCCACACCGAAATTCTCAGGCGAGGTAAAAGCCGCAATGGCCACGCAGACCGCCGCCAGGCCCACCAGGCTGTGGAACGCCGCCACCAGCTGGGGCAGCGCCGTCATCTTGATGCGCAGGGCCACCATCGTGCCGATGACGCCGCCAATGGTAATGGCCACCAGAATGGTGCCGTACGACTGGACTGCCGGCAACATCAGGGTGGTGCCGATCGCCAGCACCATGCCGCCGATGCCATAGAAATTCCCGGCTCGCGCCGTTTCAGGCGACGACAGGCCGCGCAGGGCCATGATAAAGCAGACAGAAGCAACCAGATACGCCAGGGCAGCCAGTGTAGTCATGCGTTACGCCTTCTTCTTTTTGTACATGCCCAGCATCCGCCAGGTCACGATGAAACCGCCGAAAATGTTGACCGAGGCCAGAACAACCCCCAGGAAGCCCATGACCTTGCTGAACGTCATTTCAGCAGGACCGGCGGCGATCAGGGCCCCCACGATAACCACCGAAGACACGGCGTTGGTGACGGCCATCAGCGGCGAATGCAGGGCCGGCGTAACGCGCCACACCACGTAGTACCCCACGAAACATGCCAGAACCAGAACGGTCAGGCCGGTCATGAAAAAGGCATGGGGATCAGTGGCCGCCATCTGGTGGGCCATCAGGGTCACATGCTCGGCCAGCTGGCGGGCTGACTCCGCCACCAGGCGGGAGTCTGTAGCCAGATTGGCGGCTTCCTGTGTCAGAAACTGGGGATCCATTCAATCCTCTCCTCTTACGAACCTGTCGAGGCTGCAAACTGCGGGTGCACGACCTGGCCATCCCGCGTCAGGGCCGTACCTTTAATGATCTCGTCATCCCACGGCACAGCCAGCTGTCCCGTGCCCTTGTCCACCAGCAGGGTCAGGAAGTTCAGCACGTTGCGGGCATAGAGGGCCGAGGCATCCGTCGCCAGGCGGCCCGGCACGTTCAGGTGCCCCACGATGCGCACGCCGTTCACATCCACCACCTCGCCGGGGCGGGACAACTCGCAGTTGCCCCCCTGCTCCACCGCCAAGTCCACAACCACACTGCCCGGTTTCATGGTTTTCACCATGTCCGCCGTCAACAGGGTGGGTGCCTTGCGACCAGGGATCAGGGCTGTGCAGATGATGATGTCCTGCTTTTTCACAGTCTCGGCAATCAGTGCGGCCTGACGACGTTTGTAATCGTCGCTCATTTCCTTCGCATAGCCGCCCGATGTCTCGGCCTGTTTCGTCTCCTCGTTCTCCACCATCACAAAGGTGGCACCGAGGCTCTGGACCTGCTCCTTCGCGGCCGGACGAACGTCAGTTGCGCTGACCACCGCACCCAGGCGGCGGGCCGTGGCAATGGCCTGGAGGCCCGCCACGCCGGCGCCCATCACGAAAACCTTCGCCGGTGGAACCGTTCCGGCCGCCGTCATCATCATGGGGAACGAGCGGCTGAATTCCGCCGCCGCATCCAGAACCGCCCTGTAACCCGCCAGGTTTGACTGGCTGGACAGCACGTCCATGGTCTGGGCCCGGGTGATGCGCGGCACCAGCTCCAGCGCGAAAGCGTTCAGGCCCAGCCGGGCGTAGTCCGCCACAGAGTCCCGCTCGGTGAGTGGCGACAGCATCCCGATGACCGCCGCGCCTTTTTTCAGGGCTGTCAGTTCATTGTCCAGCGGGCGCTGGACCTTCAGCACCACATCTGTGTCTTTCAACACGGCGGTGGCGTCGGACACGATTTCTGCCCCCGCATCGGCGTACAGGGAATCCGGAATGCTGGCCCCCTGCCCCGCGCCGGCTTCCACCCGGACGGTGACGCCAAGAGCCTTCATTTTCTTGACGGTTTCCGGCGTGGCGGCTACGCGGCGTTCGTTCGGACGGCGTTCGCAGGGAATGGCAACAAGCATGGGATCTGTCTTCCGGTTATGACCAGTGCAGAAGAATGCCTGATTCAGCTCTTCATGTGAAGAGGCTGTCTCGGAAATTCGGGGATCTTTGCAGGCCCCGGTTTCGGTGCTAGACAGAAACCTTCCACGACAGCCTACTGAGGATCGCCATGACAACGTCCACAGGCCATGACACCCTGAAAACCCGCCGTTCCCTGGCTGTAGACGGGAAAAACTATGATTACTTCAGCCTGAAGGTCGCAGAAGAAACCCTGGGCGATCTGTCGCGCCTGCCGTACTCCCTGAAGATCCTGCTGGAAAGCCTGCTGCGCACCGAAGACGGACGCACTGTCACCGTGGACGACATCAAGGCCATGGGCCAGTGGCTGAAGGACCGGCGCTCGGACCGCGAGATTGCCTGGCGCCCGGCCCGGGTTCTCATGCAGGACTTTACCGGCGTTCCCGCGGTGACCGATCTGGCAGCGATGCGAGAGGCCATGGTGGCGCTGGGCGGCGAGGCAAAGCGCATCAATCCTCTCAGCGCCGTGGATCTGGTCATCGACCATTCGGTGACCGTGGATGAATTCGGCACACCGACCGCCTTCAAAACCAACGTCCAGAACGAGTTTGAGCGCAATCTGGAGCGCTACCAATTCCTGCGCTGGGGCCAGAATGCCTTCAGCAATTTCCGGGTCGTTCCTCCGGGTACCGGCATCTGCCACCAGGTGAACCTGGAATACCTGGCCCAGGCTGTCTGGGTGGATGAGGATGGCCGTGGCGGGCCGCAGGTTGCCTACCCTGACACCCTGGTCGGTACAGACAGCCACACCACCATGGTCAATGGCCTCGGCGTTCTGGGCTGGGGCGTGGGCGGCATCGAGGCCGAAGCGGCCATGCTGGGCCAGCCCGTATCCATGGTTATCCCGGAAGTGGTAGGCTTCCGCCTGACCGGCCGCCTGCCTGAAGGGGCGACGGCCACCGACCTGGTCCTGACTGTCACCCAGATGCTGCGCAAGAAGGGTGTGGTGAACAAGTTCGTCGAGTTCTTCGGCCCAGGCGTTGCGGGCCTGTCACTGGCCGATCGGGCTACCATCGCCAACATGGCCCCCGAATACGGCGCCACCTGCGGGATTTTTCCCATCGATGCCGAAACTATCCGCTATATGACCTTCACGGGCCGCGACGAACACCGCGTGCGTCTGGTGGAAGCCTATGCCCGCGAACAAGGTCTGTGGCACGACGAAAAATCACCCGAGCCTGTCTTTACCGACATGCTGGAACTGGACCTGTCAAAGGTCGAACCCTCCCTGGCCGGCCCGAAACGACCCCAGGACCGCGTCCCCCTGTCCCAGGCTGTGCCAGCCTTCCTGAAGGAACTGCCCGGCTTTGGCGTTCAGGACCCATCCCCCACAAAGGAAATCCGGGTCGAAGGCGAAAAATATACCGTCAAACACGGCCAGGTCGTGATTGCGGCCATCACCAGCTGCACCAACACCTCCAACCCCAGCGTCATGATCGCCGCGGGTCTCGTGGCGAAAAAGGCGGCGGAGAAAGGCCTGAAGGTCAAGCCTTGGGTCAAGACGTCGCTGGCACCCGGGTCCCAGGTCGTCACCGACTATCTGGACAGGGCCGGCCTGCAGACGCATCTGGACACACTGGGTTTCAACCTGGTGGGATACGGCTGTACCACCTGTATTGGAAACTCCGGCCTGCTGACGGACACTCTGGCCACGGCCATCGAGGAAAACGAGATGGTCACCTGCGCCGTGCTGTCCGGTAACCGGAATTTCGAGGGCCGCATCAACCCCTCCTGCCGCGCAAGCTATCTCATGTCCCCGCCCCTGGTGGTAGCGTACGCCCTGGCCGGCAGCGTCACGCTGGATCTGCTGAAGGAACCTCTGGGTCAGGGAAAAGACGGAAAGCCTGTATTCCTGAAGGACATCTGGCCCTCGGACGCCGAAATCCGCAAGGTCGTGGACCAGGCCATCACACCGCAGATGTTCCGCCAGCGCTATGCCGACGTGTTCCGGGGTGGAACAGACTGGCAGCAGATGGGCGGCACAGCCACCGGCCTGACCTATGCGTGGGATCCCAAATCCACCTACGTGAAACTGCCGCCCCTGTTCGAGGGCATGCAGCGGGAGCCCGCGCCGGTCAAGGACATCGTGGGCGCCCGTTCGCTGGCCATTCTGGGCGACAGCATCACCACCGACCACATCTCCCCCGCCGGGAGCATCAAGAAAGCCGGCCCCGCCGGCCAGTACCTGATGGACAACGGGGTCCAGCCCATTGACTTCAACTCCTACGGCGCCCGCCGGGGCAACTGGGAGGTTATGATCCGCGGCACCTTTGCCAATATCCGCATCCGCAACGAGATGACCCCGGGCGTCGAGGGCGGCGTGACGAAGCATATCCCGTCGGGCCAGGTGATGCCCATTTACGACGCAGCCATGCTGTACCGGAAAGAGGGCACACCGCTGGTCATTGTGGCCGGCCAGGAATATGGCACCGGCTCATCCCGCGACTGGGCCGCCAAGGGGACCCTGCTGCTGGGCGTGCGGGCTGTGGTGGCTGAAAGCTTCGAGCGCATCCACCGCTCCAACCTGGTGGGCATGGGCGTCCTGCCGCTGGAGTTCAAGGCCGGCGGGACCCGCAAGACACTGGCGCTGGACGGCGCGGAAACCTTTGACCTGACAGGCCTTGGCGCAGGCCTGAAACCCCGTCAGGAAATGACGCTGGTCATCCACCGCGCATCAGGAGCGACAGAAAAAATCCCCGTCACCTGCCGCATCGACACGCTGGACGAGGTGGAATACTTCCGCCACGGCGGCATCCTGTCGTATGTCATGCGCAACCTGCTGAACGGAAAATAGAGACTGTCCGTCACGCCCCCGGACGCTGCCACAGGAAGGCTTTCACGCCCGCCATAAACCTGAAACTTTCAACAGAGAATGCCGGCTTTTCCTTTTCGTCCACGACGGCTTTCCAGTGATCTGCAATCTTCCGGTCCAGCCTTTCCAGAGCCCTGGAAAAACCAGCACGGACAGTGGCAGCCTGATCCGGATCGGCCAGAAGATCTCGAACGTGCTTCAGGTACGCCTCCGCCACTTTCCGCCCGGTGGGCCAGCGGGCTGCTGTGGCCAGAACGTCCAGAAAGGATTCCGGGACAGACCTGAGCCACTCTCCGGGAGTGGCTTGGTCAAATGCCCTGACAAAGTGTCTCTCTGTCAGACAATCCTGGTAGCGCTGATCAGTCCCGTAAGATTCTGCCAGACGGACGAAATCCGGAACGGCGCCACTGTCACCCGTAACAATATCTGCTGACTTGCCGGGAAAAGTCCGGGCATCCTTCGCAGGCAGCAGGTTCGAGGCCCGCAGGACAACCACAAGATCAACGGGAAGAAGAGGCCTGTCTGCTGGCGGATGGGCAAAAACATGTCCCACAGTTTTCCGGACCTGTTCCGCATCCAGGGTCGCCAGATGCCGGCTGCTCTCTTTCCCGCTCCCCTGTCCCAGCAGGGCAATCAGCCGGGCATGGAGATACCTTCTTTCATGTTCGGGCAGCGCAGTGGTATCCCACTGCAGAACCCATCCGGAAAACAGTCCGGCCTCTTCCGGATCAAGGACCAGTTCCGGATCAATACCGCACCGATCCAGACATTCAACCAGGTTCAGGATAACCCTGAACTGGTTGATCTCCTTGCCACCCGCTTCACTCTTCAGTATTTTTACAGTCTTCTGAAATTGTTCCAGAATAACCTGTTGTCCCGGCTTTTTTTCCAGGGCCTTTGCCCATGTAGCAACCTTCCTGAATCCTGCTTCCCATATATTCCGGGAAGCCGCATCCCCAAGAATACGGGGATTTGTTTCAGACAGAAAATCATCCCGTGAGAAATACGTCAGCAGGACAAAATCAATATTGCCCACCAGCTCTCTGGCCTCACTGGCCTGGATACCGCCATAGATTTTCCGGACTTCCACCAGGGATTGCACAATGGCTGGAGGCGTATTCCGGAATCCAACAGCGGACTCCCAGATACGCTTCACCCCGGCCATTATATGGGCCTGGTGGAGAGTCCACGGTCGCTCCCGCGCTGTGTCTGCAAGCTCCCTGATGTCCTCATCAATCAGTGTCTGCAGGATATCCTGTCCCCCGGCAGCACCCGGACAGTGATCATTGAAATCCCGTCCGGTACGCAGCATGGGGCGATCGCTCTCATACCATTTCTCCACCTCTGTCCGGAGTTCATTCATGACAGCCTGTTCCTGCGGGTGTGCCGGGACTACAGAAAGCAGGATATATATACCCTGTTAACAGGCGGTTAAACGCTCAGGGTGCAGGAGCAGGTAAAAAATCCCTGATCCAATCCCGCTGATCTTCCCGTAACTCACGTCTCGCCATCCAAAGGACTTTGGACAGTGAACACATTCACATGCAGCGCAAATACTGCATGTCAACATGCCCTGGAACCTTCTGAAACATCCTACTTCAGACTTCCATGACAGTACTTGTACTTCTTGCCGGAGCCGCAGGGACAGGGTGCATTGCGGGAGACCTCTCCCCAGCCGCCAGCAGGATCTGCAGAACCCGCCAGTACAGGAGAGCCGGCAGCAGCCGGATCCAGCGCCGGATCGTGACGGCTTTCCACAAGGCCTTTGGGCGACGGGGGAACCGGCTGGATCTCTGACGGCGCGACCTGCAGCTCCAGGCGCATCAGGACTGCGGTGATGGTCTCGCGCAACTGGCCCAGCATGCCCTCGAACAGGGTAAAGGCCTCGCTCTTGTATTCGTTCAGGGGGTCCTTCTGGGCATAGGCCCGCAGGTTGATGCCCTGGCGCAGGTGGTCCAGCTGCAGCAGGTGGTCCTTCCAGGTCTGGTCCAGAACCTGCAGCAGCAGGCTCTTTTCCACGGTTCGCATCAGCTCTGCACCGTATTTTTTCTCCTTTGCGGCCATCTTCTCTTCGGCCATGCGCTGGAGGCGCTCTGTGTATTCGTTTTCGGTGATGCCATCTTCCTTTGCCCACTCCGCCACAGGCACATCCGTGGCCAGAATGCGCAGGACCTCCTCGTGGAGAAGCTTCAGGTCCCACTGTTCGGCGTACGAACCAGCCGGAATGGCCCGGGACACGATCGTCGCCACGACGTCCTGGCGGATGTCCGCCATGGTTTCCGCCACGTCCTTCGAATCCATGATTTCCCGGCGCTGTTCGTAGACCACCTTGCGCTGGTCGTTCATGACGTCATCGTATTTCAGAAGGTTCTTGCGGATGTCAAAGTTGATGGCCTCAACCTTCTGCTGGGCCTTCTGCAGGGCCTTGTTGATCCAGGGATGGATAATGGCCTCGCCCGGTTTCAGGCCCAGCCTGGGCAGCCAGGACTGGATGTTGGCAGATCCGAAAATCCGCAGCAGGTCGTCTTCCAGGGACAGAAAAAACTTGCTGGCGCCGGGGTCGCCCTGGCGGCCGGAGCGGCCTCTCAGCTGGTTGTCAATGCGCCGGCTCTCATGGCGCTCGGTCCCGATAACATAAAGCCCGCCGGCCTTGCGCACCATTTCCCGGGCCGCAACCACTTCCTTGCGGATCCCTTCGGCACAGCGCATTTTTTCGCCCTCATTCTCGATGGCGGCCAGCTCCATGGAGATGCGCATGTCGGCATTGCCGCCCAGCTGGATGTCCGTACCGCGGCCGGCCATGTTGGTGGCGATGGTGACAGATCCGGGACGACCGGCCTGGGCCACGATATAGGCTTCCTGCTCGTGATAGCGGGCGTTCAGCACATTGTGGGGAATTTTCTTTTTCTTCAGCAGGGCGGACAGGGTCTCGGACTTTTCAATGGACACTGTGCCCACCAGAACAGGCTGGTGGCGGGCCAGACATTCCTCGATCAGCTTTGTGATGGCCTCGTACTTTTCGGCCGCGGTCAGATAGACCTCGTCGTCGTGATCCTGCCTGCTGACGGGAAGGTTCGTGGGGATATCCACCACCTCAAGACCATAGATCTCGGCAAACTCCGCCGCCTCAGTCATGGCGGTGCCGGTCATGCCGGCCAGTTTCGGATACAGGCGGAAATAGTTCTGGAAGGTAATGGACGCCAGCGTCTGGTTTTCCCGCTGGATCGTAACGCCTTCCCGCGCTTCCAGGGCCTGGTGCAGGCCTTCGGAATAGCGCCGGCCTTCCATCATGCGGCCCGTGAACTCGTCAATGATGACAACCTTGTTGTCCTTGACGATATAGTCCGTGTCGCGCCGGAACAAGGTGTGGGCGCGCAGGGCCTGGTTGACGTGATGGACTGCGTTCATGTTGGCCAGATCATAGAGCCCGCCCTGGGCCAGCAGGCCGTTCTGCCTCAACAGGCCCTCTATCTTTTCCGTGCCTTTCTCGGTCAGGGAGACCACCTTGGCCTTTTCGTCCTTCTCATAGTCCTCGGCCGTCAGCTGCGGCATGACCTGGTTGACCCGGATGTACATGTCCGAACTGTCGGTGGACGGACCGGAAATAATCAGCGGCGTGCGGGCCTCGTCGACCAGGATCGAGTCCACCTCGTCCACGATGGCGTAGTGGAAGGGCCGCTGGACCATGTCTTCCAGCCGGAATTTCATGTTGTCGCGCAGATAGTCAAAGCCGAACTCGTTGTTCGTGCCATAGGTGATGTCGCAGTTATAGGCTGCGCGGCGCTGGTCATCCTCCAGCCCATGCACGATACAGCCCGTGGTCAGGCCCAGAAAGCCATAGATCCGGCCCATCCAGACGCTGTCGCGCTTTGCCAGATAGTCGTTCACCGTCACCACATGGGTGCCCTTGCCTTCCAGGGCGTTCAGGTACACCGGCAGCGTAGCCACCAGGGTTTTACCCTCCCCCGTGCGCATTTCGGCGATCCGACCGTCATGCAGGACCATACCGCCCATCAGCTGGACATCGAAGTGCCGCTGGCCCAGCGTTCTTTTTGCTGCTTCACGCACCGTGGCAAAAGCCTCGGACAGGATGTCGTCCAGCGTTTCGCCTTTGGCCAGGCGGTCGCGGAACCACTGGGTCCTGTCGCGCAGGGCCGTATCGGACAGCTTTTCCAGTTCCGGCTCGAGGGCATTGATGGCCGGAACACGGCTGCGCAGGCTGTTGACCACCCGCTCGTTGGAAGAACCGAAAACCCTGCGGGCTATGGCACCAAACATATGGCAAATATCCGGATACTGGAGGACAACAGAAAAGACACAGCATCTTCACATAGGGTGTGCCGGCTCCCGCGTCAATGGGCAGGACGTAAAATCCACCGGTCCTTTCCCCCAGAACCCGTTCCAGAACCCGCTGCCATGAGCGGATTGCCGCTGTCTTTCGAGAACCGGAGCGGAGCGTACGTTACAGTACGTGAGCACCGGAAGCGCAGAAAGACAAGGCAG
>JALYJY010000005.1:0-1704 GCA_030775045.1 Pseudomonadota bacterium
GAAGAACCAGCAACACCGCAAAAAGGATTTTCTTCATCAAGTTGCTCCATTTTCCGGAAAATTACAACCACCGGCTGTACACATCAAGCCCAATTTCACCAAAATCGTCTCTGCGCCTGTTATCTTCGCTTGCGCCCCAGACTCAACAGCAGGAATCACAATTCGTGATTCATAATAAACAAAAAACATCACTTTGCAAGGGGGGCTGAAAAATCCTTACGCACTGATCGCCATTATAACTGGAAAACATTTTTATACAATCAATGATTGTACAGCAGGGGCTTTTATTGCGGCAATAATCCGGAGGCCGCCTCGGGGTGATCGCGCCCGTAAGTGGCTTTCGTCCCGCCGGGTTCTGGAGCGAATCCGGTTTCCGGCAGGTTCCAAATCCTCCAGCCGCCATAGGCGGTATGCTTCTGAAGCGTGATCTCCTTATGGTTTCCGGGACTTACAGTCACCGGGCTTTGATAACCCCGCTGATAGAGGTCTGAACCAGAGTCGGGACTCAACAACGGAGCCAGAGTCAGATCGAGAAGAGATGGACAGCAGTGAGGGAGTTACTGGCCAGCCTGTCGAGGCACTGCGCGGGACGGCGCACATCTTTCATGCGACAGAAAGAAGTGTTCAACCAGATTGCAAAAGCTCTGGTCTGGTTGCCCTGGAATGGCGGAGAATGTCCAGAGCCGCATCGTCATCGATGATGGTGGCCCGCCGGTAGTGGCGTGTCATGGTCTTTGCCAGCCGGCACGCAGTGCAAAAAGGCACCATTCTTGCCCATTCGTCCGGCGCACTCCGCGCAACCTCCTGTAAAATTATTGAGTACACCTCCGGTTTCCGGAAGGAGCGGGTGTCATGATCATCCAACAACCTGAACTGGTACAGGTTTAAGTGCAACTCCCGGAAAAAAGTAGACAGGGCATTGTTAAATTGTTACAAAAACATGAAATTTCGAAGGTATGGTTCTTCATGAAAAAACAGCCTCCACCTTGCGGCCAGGGCACTGATCTTTCAACAAAAAAAATGATAGATTTTTCCTCTGTTGATCTGAACTATGAAAAATTCAGGGAGCTCGCCAGAAATCCGCACCTGACTCCGGAAGAAAAAATTGCCTTTCCCGTCAGCTATCGGCAAGGCTACGAAGATTCAATTGTCAGGGATATCACGGCAAAACTTGGCCTTGAAAGCCGGACCGGGCAAACCGTTATTGATATTGGCTGCGGCGTTGGTGGCGTAACTGACAGGCTGATTGAGATCTGCAGAAAGCAAAAACATCGTCTTGTTCTGGTGGATTCCGGGGAAATGCTGGCCCTTCTGCCAGACCATCCCTTCATCTCAAAAATTGCCGGAATGTACCCGTCAAATGCAGAAGCTGTCCATGCTGCCGCCGGGGGAGAAGCGACAGCGATCCTGTGCTACAGCGTTCTTCAATACATTTTTGTTGATGCCAATCCCTTCAGTTTTCTGGACAGCCTGATGGGCCTTCTGGCTCCCGGGGGTTCAGCCCTCATCGGAGACATTCCCAATATCTCGAAAAGAAAGAGATTTTTCTCAAGCCAGACGGGGGTGGCTTTTCACAAGGCATTCATGAAAACAGAGGAACCCCCTGCTGTACGCTTCAATGTCACCGAGACAGGCCAGATTGATGACTCTGTGCTGATGGGCATGGTTCTGCGGGCCCGGACCGCAGGATGCGATGCCTGGCTT